>JALGTV010000069.1 GCA_029821215.1 Candidatus Zipacnadia bacterium
TGGAAGGTGGTCAGGTATGGGTGCATAATATGCACATTGCCCCCTACGAGAACAGCCAGGATGAGTCTGATCCGCGTCGGTCGCGCAAACTACTACTTAGAAAATCGGAAATAAGGCGTCTGGAGAGGAAAGTGCGCCAGAAGGGCTATACTCTCATCCCGCTGCGTATGTATTTTTCCGGTTCTGGCTATGCTAAGATTGCATTGGGGCTGTGCCGGGGTAAGCGGCAGTATGATAAGCGGGAGGCAATACGGGCCCGCGAGTTTGAGCGGCGCAAGCAACGGGCCTTGGAGGAACGGGCTGGTTAGCATCACCTGACCGGAGAGAGGTAAGTGATAGCGATGACGAAAGTGCTGGCTGTGGATGACGAACCGGCGGCTCTTGCCATAGTGGCCGAAACTCTGACCCAGTATGGAATTGAAGTGGATAGGGCACAAAACGGCAAAGAGGCGCTGGAGCTGCTGGCGGCCCAGGAGGAGGAGCAAGGCGGTTACCAGGCCATTATTCTGGATATAGTAATGCCGGTAATGGATGGATGGGAAGTATTGGCAGCGCTCAAGAGCCGACCCCAGTGGCAGGATATTCCGGTGGTAGTACTTACCGCCCGTGCTACTACCGCCGAGGACGTTGCCCGTATCACCCAGTACGACGGCGTATTTGTGGGGAAGAAGACCAGCTTCCTGGAGATTTTAGGTGACCTGGTGCAGAGGCTAACACTTGGCAAGGAGTAGAGCCGCTGCCGCTCGCCTCCGCTCTATCTTCAACTCATTGGCCACCCCCGAAGATAGTAGGCGATGGTCTTGTCCAGAAGTTTGTAACCTTCCTCAGTAAAATGCGTGCCATCGGAGGTTATCAATGCGCTGGGATCGTTCTGCATCACCACCCCGTACAGATCTATAGACTCCACGCCAGTCTCGGCCATTACCGCATCTGCAACTTCGTTGTAGGCAATGACCTCCTCGTTGTACCGTCGTTGCCAGCCGCTCGCCCAGGTCCGTTCGCCAATTACTGGTGTGGTCCTGGCCCAGATCAGGCGGGGCGGGTTGACAAACTGGCCCAGCCGCGCCACGATACTGTGCAGATTCGCCTCGTATTGTTCCACGGGTGTTCGGGGTTCTGGCTGTGTTTCGTGCCATACATCATGCAAACCACAGTTGAATAGCACCACGTCCGGATCATAGCCTACCAGCCAGTCATCCAGACTTTCAGTGATATGCGTGGAGCTCCCGGAGTTACCAGGCGCATGCAGAACACTGTACAAGGTCCCGCAGGCACTCCCCGACATAACAAGAAGGGGGCAATATCCCATCGAAATTGAATCGCCAATGACATATAACAGTTTGTACTTGCGCATTGCTTTCTCCAATCGAGGCGGTGATAAGTTAGTATGCGCTACAGGTGCCGATTCTGCCTCCTGGTTCAGACCAGCCGCCAACAATCCTCCAGCGGCCACTCCACCTGCCGCCACAGCGACTTTGGCAAGGAACTCCCGCCGATCGCTGCATGGCCTCTCTTTTGTATTTTCCAGATGTGCCGACTCATTTTGTTCGGCCATTGTTGGGTCTCCTCTCTTGAAGTGAGACTATTGCGAAAGTCACTTTGATATGATACTATAGTAGGGGGGGAGTGATGTCAAGAGGGTGGTGTGTTAGAATCGTCGGTAGTGTTTGAATCATTATTCTGTCGCAACGGCGATATAACTTATGCAAGGCGAACACAGTAGACAAAGCAGTTTTTTGGGTATGATCTACGAAGAGGTGATCCCGGCTGACCATCTATTACGCTAACCACCAGCGACTGAAGCCCAACGGCCAACGCTCCCGCATAATCGTCAAGAACAATCGCACCCCTCCGGAAATCCTCGGCCCGGCCAATCCGCTGAAATGGTGCCCGTGACATGTTGCTTAGAAAGGGCCTGCACCACAGCTGAATGCGCCTCTGGCGCATAAACCAAAAAACTGAATATCGTATCCGCTCAATTGTGAGAGGCAGCTTTTGCAACAATCTCAAGGAGGATTATTATGCCGAAGATCGCCCTGATTGGCGCGGGGTCGTCGGGCTTCACCCGCACGCTATTGACCGACATACTGAGTTTTGAGGCCCTGCGTGCAACCGAATTTGCCTTTATGGATATTGACGAAGAGCGTCTGGATGTCAATAAGCAACTGGCCGACAAGCTGCTGGAGCAGGAAAATCTGCCGGCCACGGTAAGTGCTACGACCGACCGCCGCGAGGCGCTGGATGGGGCCGACTACGTCATCTGCACAATCCTGGCCCATGGAATGGCGCCCTTCGAGAACGAGATTGAGATTCCCTACAAGTACGGGATTACGCAGCCAGTGGGGGACACCCTATGCGTCGGCGGGATCTTTCGGGCCCTGCGTACGATTCCGGTGATAGTGGATATCTGCCGGGATATAGAGGAGATGTGTCCCGAAGCCTGGATGCTGAACTATACCAATCCCGTGGCCATGGTCACCTGGGCGTGCAATGTAGCTACCAACACAAAATTCATTGGCCTGTGTCATGGTGTCCCGTGGACGGCTATGGCAATGGCAAAGTTCATCGGTATGGAACCGAAGGAAGTGCGCTACTGGACTGCGGGCATAAATCACCTGGCCTGGTTTCTGCGCTTTGAGGACGCCGCCGGGGAAGATCTCTATCCGCTGTTCTGGGAGACCCTCGCCCAAAAAGGGCCACCCGAAGACGACAAATACCGCTTCGAGTTTGCCCAGCACATCGGTTACTTTATGACGGAAAGCAGCCGTCACTTCTCAGAGTATGTTCCTTACTATCGCACCAGTGAAGAAGTCCTTGCAGGGGGAAAGGATTTTGAGCACTTCGCGGGTAGGCGCATTGAGGCTTCCGAGAAAAATGGCCGCCGGGAAGCGTACGTCAAGGAGGCCCTCCAGATGATCCGTGGTGAGAAACCCATTCCTTTCGGAGAACGTAGCCCCGAGTATACTTCTAATATTATCTATTCGCTGGAGACAAATGAGCTATTCCGATTCAACGGGAATGTGATGAACTATGGGTTGATAAGCAACCTGCCCGAGGGATGTTGTGTGGAAGTGCCCTGTTTGGTTGACAGCCTAGGTATTCATCCGTGTGCTGTAGGTGAGCTTCCCCCGCAGTGTGCCGCCCTTGACAGGATGAACATAAATGCCCAGACCCTGGCAGTCCAGGCCGCCCTCGAAGGAGACCGCGATAAGGCATTCCAAGCAGTATTGGTTGATCCACTAACTGCTGCTGTGCTCAGGCCCAAAGAGATTCGCGCCATGTTCGACGAACTGTTCGAAGCCAACCGTCAGTGGATGCCGCAGTTCTGAGCTACACAACTAATCGCACGTAGCAAAATTCAGCTTAACCGGGCGGCTCGCCTTTTATGTCAAGTACCGGCGAGCCGTCCAGCGCATCCAGGGTCATGACGGCTACTTTCTCCTGTGCCGAATACTTGGCCGGTCTACCCGCCCGTGGCCTGTCCTTCTTTCCTCCTTCCCTCCACCTCCCTCCTTGGATGCCATTATCATAACATATTATCTGAGGTAAGCAACACTACTATATACCTTCACCCGTTTCGGCACAGGTCTCAGTAATAAAGAGCTGGTGGTATGTTTCTGCTATTATTTGGGTTAAGTCGCCCACCTTCCCCGAGCCAATGGGCTGGTCCTGGAAGCGGGTGAGCGGCATTACCCCCATAAGGCTGTTGGTCAGGAAGGCCTCCTGGGCCTGGCGGAGTTCGTCAAGCGATAGGGGACGCTGGGTTAAGTCAATGCCCTGAGTGCGAGTTAACTGCATAACACAGGCACGGGTGATACCAGGTAGCAGCCCCGCCTCCACAGGCGGAGTCAGCAACCGGCCATTCTTTACAATGAACAGGTTGCTGGCCGAGGCCTCCGCTATCATACCAGCAGTATTGAGCATAATAGCTTCGTCGGCCCCGGCTTGTTCGGCCTCAGCGCGAGCCAGCAGATTGTCCAGGTAATTGAGGCTCTTAATTCGGGACAGCACCGAGTGCTCGTTGCGCCGGGTGGTGGCCAATATAGCCGACATTCCTCGTTCATATAGCTGTTGAGGATAGCCGCCCAATTCCCGGACCCATATCATTGTTGACGGTGAGCTATCTTCTAACTGCGAGGGGCGGCCACCGACGCCACGGGTCAGGGTCAGCCGCACATACGCGCTTTGTAGGTGGCTCTGGTTGACGGTGGTTTGCACGGCTTTGCGTAGCTGTTGCTGGGAAAGCGGCAGCTTGATACGCAGTATCTGCGCTCCCGCTTCCAGCCGGTCCAGATGGGCCTTTAGGCGGAAGATAGTCCCCTGGCAGGCCAGCATGGTCTCAAACAGACCATCTCCGTACAGCAGGCCCCGGTCCAGGCACCAGCAGCGGGCCTGGTCAGCCGAGTGTACAGTGCCGTTTATCCATACCAGTTCTCCCATTCTGCTCACCCCCCATAGGCGGGGTTCTCTAACCCCGCAGTGAGTTTTCCCCCTACATTATGGGCATGCGTACTCAATAGTTCAGAAAGTTTTGTAGCAGTTGATGGCCGACTTCGGTGAGAATTGATTCGGGATGGAACTGGACCCCTTCTACCGGAGAATCCGAAAAACCCTGATGGCGTACACCCATTATCTCGTCCTGGTCCGTGGTAGCGGTGACTGCCAGACAGTCCGGCAAGCTCTCCGGAGCAATTATCAGCGAATGATAACGGGTAGCCCGAAACGGGCTGGGTAGGCCACAGAATACCCCGATGTCGGTGTGATAAATGAGGGACGTCTTACCGTGCATTAGCCGCGGCGCCGACACCACCTGGCCGCCATAGACCTGCCCGATACACTGGTGGCCCAGACAGACGCCGAGGATGGGTATTTGGCCGGCGAATCGGCGGATGACCTCGTTGCTAATACCTGCCTCCCGCGGCGTACATGGCCCGGGGGAGATGATAATATGAGAAGGCGCCAGCTTAGCTATCTGATGACAGTCCAGGGCGTCATTGCGCGCCACCTGAGGCTGGTAGCCCAATTCGCCTACATACTGGTAAAGATTGTAGACGAATGAGTCATAATTGTCTATCAGCAGGACCATAATCAGCCTCTTGATTACCTAACCGCACAAGGCTTTCCGCAGGGCCTTGCCCTTGTCCAGGGTCTCTTGATATTCGGCCTCCGGCTCTGAGTCGGCCACTATGCCTCCCCCCACCTGGTAGTAAGCAATACCGTCCTTTATGATAAAGGTGCGAATGACGATACTGAGTTGCATATCGCCATCAAAGCCCAGATAGCCAATGTTGCCGGTATAGATGGCGCGGCGGGTCGGCTCCAGCTCATCAATTATCTCCATAGAGCGGATTTTGGGGGCTCCAGTGATGGAACCGCCCGGCAGCACCGCCCGCAGCAGGTCAATATTGTCCGTGTCTGTCTTTAGCTGCCCGACCACCGTACCGACCAGGTGATGGACGGTGGGAAAAGTCTCCAGGGTGGCCACCTGGGGAGTGCGGACCGTGCCAAACTCACATACTCGGCCCAGGTCGTTGCGTTCCAGGTCTACAATCATCACCAGTTCCGCATTGTCTTTCTCACTGTTGACAAGTTCTCTGGCCAGACGCTGGTCCTCTTCCGGGGTGGTGCCCCGGGGCCGGGTGCCTTTTACCGGACGGGTCTGGACATGGCCGGCCTGCACCTCCAAGAACTTCTCCGGCGAAGCACTGACCACCTGCCCCTCACCAAAATCCAGATACGCAGCAAACGGGGCGGGATTGATCTGGCGGAGGCGACAGTAAAGCTCCCAGGGCGCGGCGGTCAGGGGCGACTGGAAGCGCTGGGAGAGGTTGACCTGGAATATGTCACCGGCGGCGATGTAGTCTTTGGATTTCTGTACTGCTTGAAGATAGTCAGCCTGAGTGAAGTTGCTAACTGGCTCACTGGCCGGGGAGAGCAAGGCCGATGGGGCCCAGAGTTCAGAGGCGGCGGCCAATCGCTGTTGCAGTTGCTCGGCCCGTTGGCGAGCGCGGCGCAGTCGTGCCTTTTCCCCACTCTCGGGCAGACCGGTGCTGATGATATATCCCTGGTGAGTTTCGCTGTCATAGCCATAGATGACATCATAAAAAGCCATATACAGGTCAGGGGCCTCAATGTCATCTACGGTAGTACAAGGCAGTCGCTCGATGAAGTGACATAAGTCATAGCCCAGATATCCAACCGCTCCACCCTGAAAGGGGAGAGGAGCTGTCTGGTGAGGTAGCCGGTAACGGTTGAGAAGCTGTTGCAGCACAGCCAGCGGGTCGCCTTGCTGGCGGGTGACGCCGCTGTCATCAGTCACCTCAATGCTGGTGCCCTTGCTCTTAAGGACCAGGAAGGGGTCAGCGCCAGTGTAGGAATACCGGCCGTAACGGGGCATGGTCATAGCACTATCCAGTAAAAACGGGCAGCTTTCGTGCCTGAGTGATGCACAGACATCGGCTGGCTGGGGCCCGTGGGGTATGGGAAGGATGAATAGGTGTTCAGATGCCATAAGTTAAGTTACGGGCCGGCCTCGCTGCACTGGGTGCGGCCCCTCCGAACAACAGTAGGGATAAGAGCGTCCGATGGAGCTGAGGGTTCATACTATTTGCTAAATCGTATTTGCAGGATATCGCCGTCCTGGACCGAGTAGTCGCGGCCCTCCAGGCGCATCAGTCCCTGCTCGCGACAGGCGGCAAAAGAGCCGTGTTGATCCAGGGCGGCAAAGGCAGTGACTTCGGCACGAATAAAACCTCGTTGCAGGTCAGTATGTACCTTCCCTACCTTCCCTGCTGCCTCCCAGGCAGTGGCTCCTGCTGAGATGGTCCAGGCCCGCACCTCGTTTTCATTGACGGTGAAGAAGGTAATTACGCCCAGCAACTGGTAGGCAGCGCGAATGAATCGGTCTCGTCCCGGCTCCTCCAGGCCGTAATCAGTCAGGAACGCTTTGGCCTCGTCTGGAGATAGCTGGCTGATCTCTTCTTCCAGTTTGGCACAGATGGTGAGCGGAGGCAGTTGGTGCTGGGTAGATAGTTGCCGGGCGGGCTGGGCTATCCGGCCTTGCAGGTCATCTTCGGCGACATTGAACACCACCAACAGTGGCTTCATAGTCAGCAAGGTGAAACCTCGCAGGTGCTTGCGCTCATCGGGGGCAAAATTCATCTGTCCCAGCAGGTGGCCACTGGATAGGTGATCGCGGCAG
>JALGTV010000070.1 GCA_029821215.1 Candidatus Zipacnadia bacterium
ACCAGCGTATCTGCGGCAGCAATGCTAACTACCGCAAACATCAGTACGCACCAGAATCCTGCTGTACTCCGCATCTTCACCACTCTCCTGTTTCCAGCGCCATGTGTTAGATTGGACGTGTTACAGACTGTTGAGCTATAGGCTCCTACATGGTCACGACGCAACGAATCCAGCATAATCTAGAAAATGTTCATCGCAGTGCCTCCTCTAAGATTGGTAAGCATTCAGGCTTCTATAATGGTGGGTAATTGGTGATCGCTTCTGTTAGGCCGCCACTATTAGTCCGCCCAGGGTGACTAACAGGCCAATCATACTCAGCAGCAGGCTGCCGTAGAAGGTAACCGCCCAGTTGTGGCAGGTGTGGGTGGTGCCGTCGGGGAGGTTAACCTGCCACAGCTCCAGATAGGGTCGGGGGAAGCGGCGGTACCAGCCGGTGGCGGTGACTTGCTGACCTACAAAGCTCTGCGCGCGAAACAGGCCAAACAGGACTTGAAGGATACCCAGCGGCTGGCGATAGTCCATCACCATAAAGCCGCTGTCATCCTGGAGCACCAGGTCTTCGCTCCAGTACAAGCCGGGGATGCCCCGACCAATGACTTTGCCGTGCAGCGTGGCCGGCACACACCTGATTTTGGACACTTTCACCTGGCCGACCAACTCAGCCACCCGGCTATCGGGAAACTCGCGTTTCGGATAGGCAAACAAGGTGCGAGCAAGCAAACCGACTCCCAACCCGAGCAGTGCGCAGCCAACGGCGGCTACTATCTGGCCGGCGGCCCCTAAAGCGACCGCGGCCGCAATACCGCCCAGCAGACCCCACAAAGGCAAATAATTCACCAACACATCAACGAAGAACTCGTCCCAATAACTTTCTGGCTGTTCATCGGACAAATCATAGGCCGGCCTCTGCCCCATCCGCTCGGCCAGGCGCCCCAGAGCCTTCAGGCGCTTGGCGGGCAGGGGATGACTGGAGCTTATCTCGCAGATGAGCGCCCAGGGATTGAACAGGTCCCAGCGCATGGCATTGACGGTAGTCTGCTGGTCATAGCTGGCAGTAGTGGCCGAGTACCCCCCGGCGGCGGCCAGGGCCATAGAAGCACCAAAGCCCGGATCAAATATGCCCAGCATCTTCGCCCCCCCGGCTGCTGCCGCCACTGGTCGGCGTCGGCCTGACTCCTTATCCTGCTCTTCCTTCGGGGCTCGGGCCAAGCCATAAGCGATTTTGACCAAGGCAGTAGCCAGAGAGTTAGGATTGCGGGTGATAGTGGCTGAGTACTGGTCAGCATAATATTCCCTCACCCGCGACAGAAACAGCACGATGTACTGGCTGATGATATAGGCAACGAAGGCGCCAATCGCTACCAGCGCGACTGCGCCGCCGCCCTTGCCTCGGCTCCGTCCCCGGCCACTGTAGAGGCCGAATCTGTACACATAGTACAGCACCAGCGGGATAGTCGCTGCTACCGTCATGACCACGAAGTCCCAGTGGACGATATGCCCTAACTCGTGGGCGACTACTGCCCGCCGCTCGTTCTCATCGCACAAGTCTAAGATGCCCCGAGTAATCACAATACGGGCATCGCCGGGATAGTGCCCAAAGGTGAAGGCATTGGGGTTGCCATCTTCAATGACACCAAACCGCGGTTCCGAGAGGCCGCGGTCATGACACACCTGGCGGATCAAGCTGGCGATGCCTTTATCCACATTATCCGGCGGCTGCCAGTTGATTTTGTAAATCCACTGGATAATCCAGGGACTGATGAGGTACTGAAGACCCATAAAGCCCACCGCGAATACCAATGCCAGCCACACGGGAGCACCGACATAGAACAGTACAGCGGTTAGGACGGCAAACAGCAACCCAAACAAGATGCCTAATACTAACACTGACCGCAACGCCAGATTGAACATACCATCGCCTCCTGGTAGGAGATCATTGCTCAGAAGTATAGGATACCGACGCGGGAGGTGTCAACGCCCCTAACCAGCCGCTGAACTGGTGAGATTTGTATGCCAGATAGTTGGCGGTTCAGTCGCCATAGTCAGGCGGGGCACCGGCCTTGACGATGGGTCAGCCTCCGAGACGCTGTTGGAGTAAATGTCTTAGCTGCGTGAAATCCTCTATCAAAGTGGGACGGAGACGATCATTGTGCAGGGCAGCGGCCGGGTGATAGAGGGGAACATACAAAATCCCCTCTCGCTCAAAGCCCTGGGCATGGACTTTGCTAATAGCGGCTTTGGGATCCAGCAGAGTCTGGGTAGCCGGCCGGCCCAGCAGGCAGATAACCTGAGGATTAAGAGCGGCAATTTGCCCATCCAAATAGGGACGGCAAGCCCGCACCTCATCAGGCTGCGGATCACGATTTTGCGGTGGGCGGCATTTGACGATATTGGTTATAAAAATGTCCGGCCGGCGCAGCCCGGCCTCCAGCAATAACTCATTAAGCAGCCGCCCCGCTGGTCCCACAAAGGGCCGACCCTGGCTATCTTCGGCCTTTCCCGGCGCCTCCCCGATGAACATTATCTGGGCCTCAGCCGACCCCTCACCAGGGACAGCATTTGTGCGACTTTGCGCCAGCACACACTTTGTGCAGACCCGAATCTGTTCAGCAATCTCCTCCAGCATCGGTTGTCTTCACAGACCTGCCGAATTATTTGCGTATCTTGCTCGCTGGCCTCGACCAGGGGCAGTCGCAGCCCTCCACAGTCAAAGCCGCAAATCTGCAAGGCCCGCTTTATACACGGTGGATTGCCCGAGGGCAAAAAGGCCGCCTCAAATAGCGGCAGGAGCTGGTAGTGCAGCTCCCTGGCCTGCTCGGTGTCCTTGTGGTGGAAGGCGGAAATCATCTGGGCCATCTGCGGCCCGGCCACATGAGCCACTACACTTATCACTCCCTGCCCGCCGACGGCCAGGATGGGCAAGGTCATGCCATCATCCCCAGAATAGACCACAAAATCATCCGGCTTACCGGCACAGATGGTGCTAATCTGCTTGATGTCCCCACTGGCTTCCTTGACTGCCACGATGTTCTCCACATCCGCGGCCAGCCGCAGGACTGTGCCGGCATCAATATTTTTGCCGGTCCGACCCGGCACATTATAGACGATAACCGGCAAGTGGGTAGCTGTCGCGGCTCGCGAGAAATGCTGATAGAAGCCCTCCGGAGAGGGTTTGTTATAGTAGGGCCCCACCAGCATAATGCCATCCACACCAGTCTGACTGGCCGCCTGGGTCAATTCTACCGTGTGCTCGTGATCATTGCTGCCAGTGCCGGCAATTACTGTAGCATCCCCGACGGCTTCCTTAACCACCCGGAAAAGCTGCAGTTTTTCTTCATCACTTAAAGTGGGCGACTCCCCGGTGGTGCCGCTGACGACCAACCCATCGTTGCCCTCCCCTATCAGCTTTACTGCCAACTGCGCCGCCCGATCATAATCAACCTGTAAGTCTGCATCAAAGGGCGTAACCATCGCCGTCAGTAAGTTGCCTAACTGTGGCATAGCAGAACCTCCCGCCGCATACTGCTGTGTTAGTAGTTTATTCGCCAGCCGCCAGTTCGTTCCTACCCCGGCTATGTGTCCTGTACTCCCTGCTTGGGGCACAAATCCTCCAGGCAGCATTCATCACACTTGGCCTTACGGGCGGTACAGATCAACCGCCCATGCCAGATCATAGCATGACTGAACTGAATCCAATCCTCCTGCGGAATTAAGTCCATCAAGTCCCGCTCAATCTTGTCAGGGGTCTTCTCATCGGATAGGCCCATACGATAAGACAGACGCTTGACATGGGTGTCTACGACGATTCCCGTAGGCTTGTCCAGGGCAGTCCCTAACACTACGTTGGCCGTTTTTCTTGCTACTCCAGGCAGTTTGAGCATATCTTCCATATTGTCAGGGACTTGGCCGTCAAACTGCTCCATAATCATCTGTGCTGCGCTCTGAATGCTCTTGGCTTTATTGCGAAAAAAGCCGGTGGAGCGAATGTCCTCTTCCAGTTGCTGGCGCGGTGCTTCTGCATAGCTTTGGACGGTCGGGTACTTATCAAACAACGCATCAGTGACCTTATTGACGCGCTCATCGGTACACTGGGCGGATAGAATAGTTGCCACCAGCAGCTCCAGGGGATTGCTCCAGTGCAAGGCGGTAGTGGCATCGGGATATTCTTGCTTCAGCCGCTCACATATCTGATGTGCCCGCTGGCGCTTCTGTTGGTGGCTTTCGGTTTTTTGTACCATATACCTCCACTTCTCGTAAGGTGAAGCATTAGGAATTGCCCAACTTTACATTCGCCACCCGTATCACTAATTCCTGCCTGGGATGCCCCTTATGTGTCGACTATTGAAGCCCTTCTATGAATGTTTGACTAAAAACAACGGCCACAGGCGCCCACTAAGTGGGACTGAACACCTGTGGCCCATTCGTCATAGCTACCCACACTATCTACTGCCACGCCCATTTGGAGGTCGTGTCAGTCAAAGATACGCGATAGCGACCATTATACGCTCTAACTGCTACGGCACCGTGAAGTTCATTATAATCTCGGTCGGTGGTGTAGTTCCCAGATACACGAACTTCACTTCGCCGCTATTGCCCGACTCTATGGTGGTTATCCAGCCGATTGTATAAGCCGCTTGCACAATCTGGGAGATCTGCTGGAAGGCATCCCGCAGTTCCTGCTCGGTGGCTGGATCCCAGAACTGCCCACCAGTACCTGAGGCAATGGCTTCCATATCGGGCTGGGAACCGGTTTGGAACCCAATCGCGTACACTGGGATACCGGCGGCATTGGCGGCATTGATGACGTCGTCACGGGACGTATACACGGCGCTGTCGTTCTCACCGCCATCGGTTAATGCCACTACCGCATTCACGCCAGCCCGCCCCAGAGCTACCACCGTGTCGATACCCAAACCTATGCCATCAAACAAAGCGGTCAGGCCCCCGCTACTCAAGCCGTCTATCGCGGCATTCAGAAGCGACTGATCGCCGGTAAATCCCTGAACGACCTGCACGTTGCCGCTGCTCGAGAACTTGACTATCGCCGTCCTATCGTCAGGACGCATCAGCGACACGTACAATTTAGCCGCATCCTGCATGGCCGCAAACCGGCTACCAGGGCCAGAGCCCATACTCCCGCTAACATCAAGCACCAAGCACACATTGGCCTGCGCGAACTGCTGCGCCGAGGGCTGCTCGAACTTCCAAATCTGGCGGCGAACCCAGGGATCCGAGTCCGTCTCGCGATCATAGACCTCAAAGTCGCTCTGCTGGGCGTCCAGAACAAACTGCTGACCAACGACCACCGCGAAGCTGTTCTGAGGTTGATTGATTTCGCCCTCAGGTGAAGGCAAAGTAGGGGCGAACCCACCAGCGCAGCCGGCCACAATCAGCGCCAGCGCGACGATTGAAGCTAACAACACTTGCACACTTTTACTTGCAGTAACACACACGGTTTTCACCTCCTTATACCGTGGCGGTAATTTAGAATTCGTGTTCAACGCGCACACCCAATCCCTTGGAATTGTCCGGAGCACCAATTAGCGAAGTGGCCGTCGTTGGCCCCGCGCTGTTGGTGACAAACAGATCAATTACCGTGGTTTGCGGGCTGCCCTTTGTCCAGCGGATGCCCGCGCTCCAAACTAACTCGTCGTCAACGGTATTGGTCCTCTCATCTATCGTGTTGTCTCCATCCAGCACCGCCGAGATGTCAGCGACGAAATCGTTGTTCTGGTCAATTTCGTCAACTATTCCCACCCCCAGACTAATCACGCGACCAAACCCTTGCGTCACTCCTCCCACTGAGTCAGCCATACTGCTATCAAACCACACTACTTTCGGCTCCACTATCCACATCGTAGATCCCTCCATCCACTCAATGGGAATGCCCAGAGACGGGATGACCCGATCTTGCTGGGCATATCCGCCACTGGAGGTATTGACCCCTACGGGGCCGGACGTGGCCAGCTCCAGAGCCGGAAACAGTGCCACATGGCGGTGGGCGGCAGCTCGTGAGATGCGAGCTTTCCAGCCCAGGCTAATAAGATGGAGCCGGGACGCCCGCAATGCACTCATTGACGCCCCTGACCCGCCGATGGGGTCACGGCCCAGATCGCTCATGGCCACGTAGGTCAGATTGGCCTCCGTCCTGTCATTGACTTCACCGCGCACGCCCAGATTCCAAATAGTGTTGTGCCCGCCTTTGAATGTGCGGGCCCCACCCTGCCACACCGTGGGCCCCTGCCAGGTCGTCGCCGCCTGCAGATTGGGAGTACCTTCCTGGCACCAGGCTGCCGGTATTGCCACTGACAGTATTAAGGCCACAGTTGCTACCAGCAATAGCAACCTATTCATTTGCTTTCCTCCTTTCGACGAGACTTTTTTATTTGCATACCGCTATGTCAACCGGGAATAATATAAATTAGTCCCGGGATAGCCAGGGCTAATATATCACCTTAATCCCATATTCTTTATCCGCCGGCCCATCCCTCTTGGGGGTTCTATAATAATAAATAACGTCAGCAGCGGTGCCATCAAGTAACACTGCAACCATTCGTATGATTGTGCCCGGCGAGTAACCCACGTTACTATCGGCATTATTATACCATTTTGAACCGAATGGCGCAATAGACTGTGTCAGCACATCGTCTTTGTCACCTACCACGTGCCGTGTAATACCTACCACTATTGCTTGAACAGACATCATACCGCCTGTGAAATACTACCTACCACACTGTGGCACTTTGGCAAGAGAAAATGTTGAGGTTACTCGCAGGGCTTTACATAAGCCTGAATATATGGTATAGTAACTTTCTACGGACGCGGGGTGGAGCAGTCAGGTAGCTCGCAAGGCTCATAACCTTGAGGTCGCGGGTTCGAATCCCGCCCCCGCTACCAATGATAATGAGTCGACTCGTCTCCTGGCGGGTCGGCTTTCGCCTGTTAGACTTTCCCTAATCAACCCATCAACGTAGTTGCTTTCATAACGATTACTAAGCTGTTTCCTCAGATTCGTCGTAGGCCAGGGAGGATTTTGGCCGTAGCACGACGTATATAGTCATCAGGTAGATACGCAATGACCAAGGCACGTACTACTGATGTTAGTACTCCAGTACGCTTCACCGGCTGTCTACTGGGTGTGGCTCTGGGAGACTGCCTGGGTGCTTACTGGGAGGGCTACCCGGGCAGCGAACTGGCTGAGGCCTATTACGAAGGTCGGTTCGACCCGGTGAACTTGCGGATGAGCCCCTGGACTGATGACACCGCCATGACCACGGCCACCGCCCAGTCCATCATTGACTGCCGGGGAGTGGACGGGCCAGACCTGGCCACCAAGTATCTAAGGTGGTTTGAGAGCGGCGGCCGCGGCATTGGTCGGGCCACCTACCATTCAATGAAGCGTCTCCAGAGCGGCACTGCCTGGGATCAGGTCGGGCAACAAGGTGAATATGCGGCGGGCAATGGTGTGGCTATGCGCATCGCTCCCATAGGACTACTGCATACCGCCGACCTGGATGGCCTGGAAGCCGACTGTAAAACTTGTGGCATAATCACCCATCGCAACGACGAAGCCCTGGCTGCTGGCGTAGCCACCGCTTATGCAGTCGCCTGGGCAGCTACTGATAAGCTGGATATCGAGACTCTGGCAGTACAGCTTGCGGCCCAATTACCGCCGACGCGCACCGCCGATAGCATCCTCCAAGCCGGGCAATTAGCTGAGTCCAAGACGCCGCCTCTGCAGGCATTCCCCCAACTGGGCCTGGGAGGGTCAGCCTACCAGACAATGGGTACGGTCATCTACTGCCTTATGTATTGGCCAAGAGACCCAGTAAAAGCGCTGGTCTCGGCGGTAGTCAATGGCGGCGATGCCGACACCCGGGCGGCCATTGTCGGCGCTATTTGCGGAGCAAACTGGGGGGAGGAGGTCTGGCCCGACCGCTGGCTTGCCGAACTACCCGGTGCCGAAGGCATCCGCCACTTGGCTACCCAGCTATATGAAGTAACCACCAATTATACCCCGGGAACGGGGTAGTGGCCGGGCGACCACTGTCCTAACCTACCCTAATCGGGCCGGAAAGTCCTCGTCAGCGGTGACCCACAGTATCTGGCCGAAGTAAACCCGATGGAAGTCGCCACCTGCATAAAAATGGTCAATAATCTCCGGAGCGAAATTATCAGGAACCACATCAGTATATTGTACTACCTTACACTCGTAGATCAGGCCGCACTCTTCAATGAATGGCGAGTCCACAGTGGCTGAGTCTCCGGCGGTAAAGCCCCGCTCGGTGAATTTGTCGTAATCTCGGCCTGATACTGTTCCGCAAAACTGGACATCCTTAGCCATCTGGGGATACGGGACATTGACCGTGAAATCGCCGGTGATGTCAATACACTGGTGGGTGTAGCGGGAGTGGCGCACCAGCACTACGAACATCGGTCTGCTCCACACAATGCCCATGGTTCCCCACCCGATAGCCATAGCATTAGGTCTCCCCTTGCCATCCCGGGAGACCAACAGCAGCCCCATACGCATTGTGTCCATAACCTGCTGCCAGTAATTGTCGTAGGCAACTTTTACCTTAGCCATAATAATCTCCTTCCTTGGTTGGGGTAGTTGGTTAGTATGCCCCCGGCCTACCAGGCCCGCTTGTGTTCTATGCTGCCGTCGGCCCGCACCAGTATCAGGTCTTTAACCTCCGTCTGGGTCCGGCGGATTCGGTCAGGCTCAAACGGATCTGGCTCATATTCAGTCTCCGAACGGTACGGGATGACCGCTACCACCGGGTTGTCGGTGACTACCTGCTCAGGTGCAGATGTCTGTTCGCCACCGTTGGTCTCAGGCTCCTGAGCCCAGACCGATGCGTTCAACCACAGACTGGCCCCTATTATTCCCAGCATTACGGCGATGACCAATACAACCATCCATTTACCTGTCATAATCATACCTCCCAGTCATCAGATAATCCTAACGTATGCAGATTAACACTGTGCCATCATATAAGCTGACAAGTCGGCGGGAACCAAGTTGCTGATCTACCCCACCTAACCCAAGAAGGAATAGCCACTTGGTAGCACGAAAGTCACTGTGTATTGAGATCATAGACCATAAGGAACTATCACCTTGAGATTTCTCCGTATTGCTGCCGTGGCCTTCATAACTGGTCTGTCCGGAGCGATGATGCCTGGACCGTTGCTGGCATTAGTCATCGGTCAGACCTCCGCCCAAGTTACGGTGTTACTAATCATAGTGGGTCTCCAGGTGGCCCTGCAGCGGCGAGCTGTCAGAGGAGCAATAGGTCTGGTGGGTGGGGCGGCACTGGCCTGGATGGGCGCCGAGATGATCACAGAGGCCTCGGTAGTAGCGTTGGATGTCAGCAGTTCCCCGGCTGCCTTTGGTTGGTGGAAGCTGGTCATTGCCGGGGCGGTGGTCTGTGCTGCCAATCCTTATTTCATTGGCTGGTGGGCCACCATCGGGGCCGGCGGGATAGCTCACCTGGCACCGCAAACGCCGGGAGAATACCTGACCTTCTACCTCGCCCATGAA
>JALGTV010000071.1 GCA_029821215.1 Candidatus Zipacnadia bacterium
TGAGGGGCACCAATTAACTTATCCTGAACACATACTGGGTAGGCGTAAGGGGATCAGACAAACATTTATTATCATTATCTATCGGGCATACTTCTCGTTTTGCATAATCTGGGCGACTGCCTGAGCCAATTCCAGACCTTCTTCAATCGGCACGCCCCAGAAGTTTCTACCGATGATTCTGCCTTCGCCACCGGCTTCCATTATTACTTCAGTGGTTTGCTGCAACGTGGCTTTGGCGTCACCAGTTATCCGGGGGCCCCCGGAATAAATCACAAAGGTTCTGGTCCCGGCGCCCGTGACTATCTTAGCTCTCTCAATGTGCTGCTCCTTGCTCAGCAGTGAGTCGTAGTTGGGCTTCTCACCTTCGGTTAATCCAGTCTCATATGCCTCCAGTTCCTCTCGGGACGGCTCATAATCCAGATACTGGATTGCTTCCGCTATCTTACCACTGTATTCCCCCTTTATGTAGTCATCATAGGCGTCGCGGTGCTTGGGATCTACCACTGAGGGGAATTTGGTTTTGACTATATCAGCGCCCAATGATTCGGCCGCCGAAACAGCATAATGACACCACAGCAGGCTATCTGCTTTAGTGGCACTAGGCACTGGCCCGCGCGGATAACTCCATAATACCAACGGCAATCCGGCTTGATGGGCTTCTTCTCTTATCTTGCCTATCCTCTCAATATCCGCGCCGGTCTGCTGTGAACCCAGATAAAAAGTCAACCCGATGGCGTCAGCGCCCAAATCCACTGCCTCTTGGACCGAGCCGAACATAGTGTGTCGCGGGTAATTGTCATCATTGGCCTTGCCCGTATAGAAATGGCCGTCCAACTTAACAATCAGAGGTATCTCGATATCGTGCTGATACTTCTGTGCCTGACCAATGGACAATACCAAAGCTGAGAAAGGCCCGGTATTGCCTAATTCTATTACCGAGCTTGGCTTGGCCGAGCGCTCCCATTTGAACTCGTGCACTGGACCGTGTTCAACCAGTTGGTCAAAAGGTAACCCCAAAAAAGTCCCGTTGGCCGGACCATGCACATACAGCATTTTGTGCAGTTTCTCATTTGTGCAGTTTCTCAGCGATGGCCCCGCTCAAGTGCGTCAGGTCGGTAAGTTTTGGTCTATCCACAATCGCCAAGGTAATCTCTCCTCATAAAAACATCACACAGATTTATTAACCTAATAATAGTATATTAACATACTGATTTCCTTCGGTCAAGTTGCGGGTGGTGCGACGACACCCAAGAGCATAGATGCGACTTTGATTAGAAGCTACCGGAGGGTAGAGTCGGCTCTCTAATATCGGTGGGTGGCTGTTGATAAGTAGCGCTCTGCCGGTAAGCCGTCAACACCTCTGGGGTAGGTCCATCCTGATACACTTGACCGTCTTGCAGCCAGATGCAACGGTGGCACAGTCGGCCAATAGCTTCCAAATCGTGGGATACCAGGCCGATAGTGGTTCCCTGATGGCGTAGTTGCGCCATCCATTTATAACACTTCTGTTGGAAATGCTCATCGCCGACCGCCAACGCCTCATCAATGAGTAAGATGTCGGGTTCCAGATGGGTCGCCACGGCGAAGCCCAACCGCAGTCTCATTCCCGCCGAGTAGGTGCGCACTGCCATATCTTTGAAGGAATGCAATTCGGCAAAGTCCAGGATTTGGTCGCGGACCATGTCAATCTCGGTCCGGGACAGGCCAATTATGGCACCATTTAGGTAGATATTTTCAACTGCGGTCAGATCGGGATGGAAGCCAGCACCTACTTCCAGCAGTACTGCTACTCTGCCGGCGACGTACACTTCTCCTGCCGTGGGCTTGATTACTCGGGCAATAACGCCCAGTAACGTAGTCTTTCCCGAGCCATTAGGGCCGACGATTCCCACCGCCTGGCCCTGCCCAATCTCCAGACTTATGTCGTCAAGTGCCAACAACTGCTCTGATGACAGTTTGCGGAAGGTAAGCGCAGAAATGGCCAGGTCTTTGAGCCGCTCAGGCCGGTCGTGAATTAGCCGGTAGCGCTTGGTTAGGTGCTCGGTTTTGATGGCAATATCTGATATAGCCATGGGTCTATGTTTTCTTGTCACCAGCCACTACCCTATATCACTTCGGGAAACTGCCACTCATGACGCAAAAATACCTGATAACCAATGATGAATAGGAGTAGTGATATTGCGGCAATGGGTAGCAATAGGCTCATATCTGGCACTTGGTGTTCGAGTAGAGCCATGCGGTACGACTCAATGATAGTAGCCATGGGATTGTACATATACAGGCGCTCTAAAGCCGCAGAGAAGCGGCCGAACTTGTCATGCAACAAGGCCACCGGATACATCACGGGGGTGGCAAAGAAGAACACCCGCAGCAGCGCTTGGAGGACGAACTTAATATCGCGGTAAAATGTATGCAGGCTGGCCACTATCATGCCCAGCCCCATCAACAGCAGTGTCTGAATTATCATCAAGGGAATGATGAACACAAACAATCGGTTCGGATAACAGCCGATAGCCGCCAGCCAGATGAGCAGTACCAGAGCCGAGAGGGCAAAGTGAATCAAATTACCCACCACTACGGACAAGGGCAGGGCCGCCCGGGGGAAGTAGACTTTCTTAACCAGATCGCGATTGTTCAGGATGCAGTCACAGGAGTCCAGTATCCCATTTTCAAAGAAAGTCCAGGCAATTAGTCCGCAGAGTATCTTCACGGACAAATTGGGGATTTTCACGTCCATGGCAAACTTGACCACAAAGGTGAGGATGACCATTTGTAGCAGTGGAGTTACCAGAGACCACAAGAAGCCCAGTACTGAGTTACGGTAGCGCACCTTCAGATCGCGAATTATCAGGGCTCGGACCAACTCCCAACGCCGAATGACTTCCGCCAGCGACCCAATCAGGGAGTGGTCGTAGAGCTGGCGGCGCAAGGTTCTCGTGAGTGGTAAGTGGTTGATGGTACTCATAGATAGATGGGCCTGGCCCTGGGTAGTCTGTTGACAGCCTCCCCAATATTATACCACATCAACAGAAGACTTAGGAACCGGCGCGCTCCCTCCCGGAGCCTAATGCGTTGACAAAACCTACCCTTTCATTATAATAGTAGGTAATGGGTGGTCATTTATTAGAAGAAAGGAAGCCACCAAATGAATTGCAGCAAGGCATCCCTATTAATAATAGTGATAGTTATTGCCACGGTTGCATCCTTAGCCGCTGCGCAGCAACAGCCTCATCCCGATTTCCTTTCTGCTCTGCAGAATATTGACGCGGGCCGGTATGATCTGGCCCGCACGAGGCTCCAACGGGTGGTGCGGGAAGAACCTGAAAACGAAGCTGCCTGGTATTATCTGGGTATAGCTGAGTATAAACGAGAGAACTTTGGTGAAGCTCTGAAAGCTTTCCAGCAGGCCGAGCAACTAAGTCCTAAGCAGCCTGGAATACGGCTATATATCGGCCATATTTACGAGGCCCAAGACGCTTTGCCCGAGGCTATCAGTGCTTACCGCGAAGAGGTCTTCAAGTCAAGAGGCTCGCAGCAAGCCGTAGCCTTAGTGGCGCTGGGGCGGGCCGAATACCGCGCCGGCCAACTGGAGAATGCTAAGCATTCATTGCAGCGGGCAGCGAAGATGGAGTACAACTATGTGGAACCGATGTACTATCTGGGGTTGGTGGAAACTGCGCGGGGGCAATACTCAGAGGCTATTGACATATTGAAGAAGGCCAAGGAGATACTGACCGAGTGGAATGACTTTCAGGTTCGCCTCCAACGGTTGAGTCCTGAGGAACAACGGCGCCGGAAGCAAACCGAGGAGCAAATGGCCCAGAAATACGCCGGGGCTGAGCACTTCGCCGAAGAACTGGGAATGTGGCCCGCCCTCAACAAGGCCTTAGGCGACGCCTATCTGGAGGCCGGTAAGTATGCGGCGGCTCGGAATGCTTATAGAGAGGCCGCCGACCGCCAGCAATTGGGCAATCCTTCCGATCCTGATGTTTACACTCGGGTGGCCCGTGCTTATCTGGCCGACGCCCAACACTTATTCCTTGAAAAGGGGACACTGTTTACGTGCATTGGAATTCTTCAGACAGCAGAAGAGGCCGTCGAAGAGGCCTTAGAATATAATGCCGACTATCCCCCTGCTCATGAGGCACTGGGGGAAATCTATGCATTTCAAGCTGGCACCTACGCCTCCGCTCCCGAGCGAGGCATTATCTCCCACAGCTATGATGAAGCCATTGGCGAATTTTCCCAGGCTCTGGACAGAGAACCCACCTACCTGCGGGCCTTGCTCCACATGGCCCGCGCCCAGGTCGAGAAGGCTGCGTTACTACCTGCCGGCCAGGCCGAGGCTACTATTTGCTTGCAGGCGGCGCGCACCGCCATTGAACAGGGCCTCAGTCTGGCTCCCCGCTGGGCAGACCTGTATGCGGAGCTGGCTCGGGTGGAACTGGCTGAAGAGAACTGGCAGGCCGCCTTGGAGACTGCTCAGCATGCTCTACACATTGACCATAGTAACGTCACTGCCCTGAACGCCGCCGGGCTGGCTTGCTACTATGAGAATAACCTCGCGGACGCCGTCACCTACTTCAGCACGGCCATTGAGTGGGCTCCCAAACAGCACGAAGCCTACATCAATTTAGCCAATACATTCTTCCAGATGCAGTCATGGTATCGCGCTCGTCGCGAGTACAACAAGGCCTTAGACCGCATATCTACCGCAAAAGTGAGCAAAACTGCCTATCAGCGTTCTTACATTCTCTACCTAATAGGCCTTACTTATCACGAGACAGCAATGTACGATAGGGAGATTGACACCCTCAATGACGCACTATCTTGGGACCCAAGTTACTCAGCAGTGTACCGTCAGTTAGCCCGGGCTCACGCCGCCAAGGAAGAATATCGGGCGGCCCGCCGGGCTTTGCGCATTGCCCTCCAGCAGATGCCTACCGATAAGCAAAGGGCTGACGTCCAAGTCCAGATCGGTCAGGTCTACGAGGCCGATAACGAGGCACACAATGCAGTGGTAGCCTACGGCTTGGCGTTGCAACTTGACCCCGACAATGTAGTGGCAGCGGAAGCTATTAAGCGGCTCAGCCAGTTGTAGTAGCCAGCGGTATGAGGTAACCACCAGTAAGGTAGAGCTGATTTGAATCGGCTTACGGCAGTTATCAAATGCTTAGTCTTGATGATAGGCTGGACTTGCTGGCCAGTATCGGCAGCTATTCCTTCTCTGCCGATCCACACAGCCGTCCTGGATAATGGCCTGCGCGTGATTTTTAGACAATGTCCGGCCGCCGCCACCACCACCTGTGCTGCATTTGTGCAAGTGAATGGCGCCCAGGAAAGAAATCTAACTGCCGGCATACGTCAACTAATTCAATTTATGATAGAGGCACCGGCGGGGCTGACTTCAGAGCCTACCAGCTCCCACGGGCCGACTATCAGGCTGGAAGGCTTTACCACCAGGGACTATGTGGAGCTGGTAATGCAGTGTGTACCGGGGGACTTAGCCGTAGGTTTGAAGGAGCTACGGCAGCGTCTATTTGAGGCTGAGTTTACGGCGGCCCAGTTAGAAGTTGGCATCCGTCGGCTGCGCCGCAGTCTGGCCTGCGGTGATCAGACGCCCGTTAGTTTTGTTATTGATACTCTGGTGAGTCGCTTGTACTATGGTCAACCCGGCTGGTGGCCCACCAGTGGGACCTTTGCGGCCACGGGAGCCATTGGTCTGAACGAGGCGCGGAAGTTTTATCAATCGCACTTTTTCCCTAACGCGACTACTATAGCTGTAGCTGGTCCCTTGGACTGGCAGATGGTCCACAGTACGGTTACTGATGTGTTTGAAACTGTGCTCCCAGGGCCGGTAGATAGTCAATCGCTTCGGTTTGTGCCCCAGGCTGACTGGGACGAACCATGGCATGGCTTGATGACGGGTATTGACACCTCGGTAGTAGCAGTCGGGGGACGGGCCCCAAGCATTGACAGTGAGGATTATCCTGCCGCTGCTGTCTTAACTACCTTGCTGGGCTCAGGGATGGGTTCCCGATTGTATCAAGTGTTGCGCGAGAAGCGAGCCCTGGCCTATACTACTGAAGCAGGCCTGACGCCCGCAAACGTGTGTGGGTATGTTTACCTGCTGGCAACCTGCTCAGCGTCGGATATAGATACCGTTCAACAGCTAATTGGGGCGCAGCTATCAGATATCGCTCAGCAAGGCCCCCAGCCTGACGAGTTGCAACGGGCGAAACGTTATGTGCAGGGCAGTTTTGCTCTCAATCAGCAGTCCAGCTACGATATAGCGCATTACCTGGGTATGTTCGTGGTCTGTGGTGGTGGAGAAGGAGTGCCAACCTATCAGCGGTTTGCCCAACTCATAGATGCCGTGAGCAGATCCAACGTGTGTGTCAGCAGGTATTTCAGTCGCCAGCGGTTGTCATTCTGCAAGCAACTGGACCAATTGACACCGCTGGTCAGGTGGGAAGAAACTTGACCGGCAGATTCCTGTTATCCTCGCGGGTCACTGGAGGCTGCAAAGGAGATATGCTATGAAAAGCAAAAGTTTGTTGATGGTCGCAGTAGTATTGGTATGATGACGCTCATAGCGGGGTGGCTGCGGCTCCGGTCCAGTTGCCCCTGGGTTTGAGTTGGAAGTACGATACCGACCAAACAGCCAAGGCGGTCGCCACTCCGGCGGTTGGTCCCGAGCGGGTCTATTTTGTCGTCAAACAAACGATTTATGCTCTGAACCGAGCCACCAGTGCTCTGGAGTGGAAGCTACCGGTGGGCACCGAAATCCACTCAGCACTGGTACTGCACAACGGCACTTTGTATTTTGGAGCCGATGATGGCAAGCTATGGGCCGTGGATGCCCAGGGCGGTACCGCCAAGTGGAAGTTCGCGGCCGACGGCCCGATAAAATCCGCCCCCCTGGTAATGGATGATGTGCTTTACTTTGGATCTGACGACAAGCGGGTGTATGCCTTTAACTTGGCCAGTGATAGCCTTCTGTGGCAGTTTCCGACCGGGGGTAAGGTTCAAACCACACCAGTAATTTGGGGGGACCGTGTGTACATTGCGTCCCGAGACAAGTATCTGTATGCCCTCCGGCGCAGTAATGGGACGTTGATCTGGAACTACTTCCTGGAAGACGCCGACGTGTTCTCCTCCCCGGCCATTGAGGGGGACACTATCCTGACCGCGGCCGGCTCCTGCCTCTTCGCTGTTGACCTGAAGCATGGCCACAAGCGCTGGGCCTTCACCGCCGGCGACCTAATCACGGGGACCCCCGCCATCCAATCCCGTATGGCCTTCATCGGAACCAACGAAGGGGTGGTGTATGGTATTGACACCACGCGGGGCCGCCCCGTATGGCGTTTCCCCCAGCAGGGAGGCCGGGGAGCAATACTGTCATCCCCGGTACTGGCCGGGGAGGTGCTGCTTTGCCGCGCAGCCTACTCCGAATCTGCTCGGGGCGCTGTCAGTCCTGGCCAATATGGACAACCTATGGGTCAACCTGCCTACGGTCCGCCAGGTATGCCCGGCATGGGTGGGCCCACTGCCGGGACAACCCAGCGCGGTGCCACTGTCCTACTGGGGCTATCTGCCGAGGACGGAACTCTGTTATGGGAATATCGGTTGCCTAAGCCATCTGCCGTCAGTGCTCAAACCTATCCTGGGTATGGCCCGCCAGGTGGCCTACCGGGGTACGGGGGTCCGCCGGTGGCCGGCGCGGGGCGCTTACCGGGCGGTATGGGGCCAGGATACGCCGGGGCCAGCCGTTGGGGTTGGGCCCAACAGCGCAAGTACGAAGATTCCGTGGACGCCTCCCTGTGCGTATCGGACGGCGAGATGTTTGTAATTGGCGACAACGGCATTCTGTATGCCTTTGATTCCCAGGCTGCCGATAATGTTAAGCCCACGTGCAGCGAGGTCATCATCCAGCTTGAAGGTCCCCAGCAAGCCCGGTATAGTTACCAGTTGCCCAGCGTGGCGGCGGATGCTTTTGTGCCCGCCCCCGACAGTGATGATTTGCTTCATCTGCCCGGCGCACCACCGATACGACTGTCCATCAAGACCCAGGATGAAGGTTGTGGAATCAATTCTGCCTCTATGCGGCTAATCATTGATGGCCAGCCGGTCCCCGCAGAGCAGTATTCGTATGATGAGAAAGAGGGGCTTATCTGGTGGCAGTACGACCCTCAGGAGGCGCTGGCCAAAAACTATCCGGATGGCCAGCACCAACTGGTAGCCCTCGTCTCTGACTGGAGTGGCAATGAAGGCGGAGCGCAACTGTATTTTGTGGTTGACAATTCACTGACCGAGCCCACTATTCCTGGAGCTCCCCAGCCGCCGGCCTACGGACCGTATGGTGGGCCGGGGGGAGGACCGCCGAGCTATGGTGGGCCAGGGGGGGCACCGCTGGGCTATGGTCCACCAGGTGGCCCGGGAATGCCAGGAATGCCGGGTCCGCCGGGTGGCTATGGTCCGCCTCCTGGCTATGGTGGGCCGCCGGGAGCGCCCGGTTATGGCCCTTACGCGCCGCCATACTGATCGTTATAGGTGGGCTTAAGTGGATACAGATTGGTTTGGTAATGTTGTAGTAGTCTCAACACTCAGCAACGGGGAGAGTAGTGACTAATGGCTAAAGTTATCCTGAAAGTGTTAGTCCTGATCATTGTAATCGGTTATGCGGCCCTATTCATATCCTGGAATCCCACCCCTACGACAGTGGTGGGTGCTATATGGCCGCCGACTGACGGCCAGCAATGGGTTCAGGAATTGCCGGTGGGCTATCTGCCGCTGGTCGGTGCGGTGGTGGGGGCGGTGTTTATGGCCATAGCTGCCTGGGGTGAGTGGGCCCGTCAGAAAGGAACCGCGGACAGGGCCAGTGCCCAAGTCCAGCAGGCCAAGACCAAGTTGCAGGACCTGGCCGACCGTATCAACCAGCAGCGCACCCAAATTGCCGAGCTTAAGAAGAAACTTGCCCGAGTGCAGCCTGGTGGCCAACAACCAGACCAGGGCGAGACCGAAGCACCTGCCACCACAGAATAGTCCCCGCCTGGACATTTACGAAGCACTATCCGTCCGCCGGGTACCAGGCGGCCAGCTCTCCTATGGTAACAAGATAGCAAGAGGCTTCGGCCTCTTGCGCCCTTTTGTCAGGAATAGGCTAGGGCCGTATTTAGAGTCAATCAAGGACAGCCACTAATGAGAAAAGTCCAATATGAAGAAGTGCTGGTGGACGAGCTGAACACCGAGAGCGAAGAGGGATGGGCTGTTTGAGTATATAAAGGCTATCAACAGAGAATGAGTCGGTCTTAATGGGTAACCCAAAGGGCATACATCAGGATATTGACGCTTGGCTGGTCTTGAATGCCAGCGGCTTGACTCCCCTCCGGCAAAACCAGTTATTGGAAGCTTTTGGCACTGCTGAACAGGTATTAGGAGCCTCTGGTGAGGAGCTGGCGGCCGTAGAGGGCATAACCGCGGCGCACATCAGTAAACTGCGGACTGCCCAGCAAGAAGCTGACCTGCCTGGTTGGCGAGAGCAGTACGCTGAGCTGGAGCTGAAAATCATAACCATCAATGATGATAATTACCCGCCCATGCTCAAAGAGATTGATGACCCGCCGCCCCTGCTTTTTGTGCAGGGTGATATTACCAAGTCAGACGATCTGGCAATAGCTATGGTTGGGACGCGAAAGTGCACGCCCTACGGGCGCACGGTGGCTCGCCGGTTGGCGGGCAACCTTGCCCAGCGGGGTTTCACCATTGTCAGTGGGTTGGCAGTGGGCATTGACGGTGAGGTCCACGAGGGAGCTCTGGAAGCGGGAGGACGTAGTATAGGGGTTTTGGCCTGCGGGCCGGATATCACTTATCCCCGAGCGCACCAATCCCTGCGGAAGCGTCTGGCCCAGTCGGGTGCCGTGCTCACTGAGTATGCCTTCGGCACGCCCCCGACACGCGAGCGCTTCCCCGCCCGTAATCGGCTGATAAGCGGGCTGAGCTTGGGAGTGGTGGTGGTTGAGGCGCCAACCAAGAGTGGCGCGTTGATTACGGCCCGGCTGGCCGGGGAGCAGGGCCGGGAGGTCTTTGCTGTCCCCGGCGACATCAACAGTCCCACCAGCCGTGGCTGTCATGCTTTGCTCAAGGATGGAGCCCAATTGGTAGAAGTGGCCGAGGATGTTATTGACGGGCTGGGGATCCTGTTGGAAGCTGTGCCCAGCCGACCGCAAGCCCCCCAGGTAGAGTTGCATGGTGACGAACAGTCAGTCTATGAAGCCCTCAGTCACGAACCGGTGCATGTTGACCAGATTAGTGAGTCTTGCAATTTGACGGCTGCCCAGGTAACATCAGCCCTGATGCTCTTGGAGGTCAAGGGGCTGGTGCGTCGCTTTCCGGGCAATACTTTCGTCCGCTTGAACTAATCACCACTGACCCGACGGGCCTGGAGCTCATCGGCATCGGGGACGGGCGAGACGCCCGTCCTACTGAATTCATATTAAGGAGATTTTGTGGCTAAGAAAGCAGCAATCATAGTAGAATCACCCACCAAAACCCGCACCCTGTCCCGCTTTTTGGGCGATGAGTATATCCTTCTTTCATCCGGAGGCCATGTACGGGACTTGCCCGAGGATGAGTTGGCAGTGGATGTGGAGAACGGGTTCCGCCCCCACTATCAGGTTATCCCCCACCAACGCGGCACCTTGGACAAGATTCGCGATGGTTTGGAGGCCGCCGAGCAAATATATTTGGCTTCGGACCCGGATCGCGAGGGCGAAGCCATCGCCTGGCACCTGATGGAGGCTTTGAAGCTGTCTGATGCCCGACGCATTCAGTTTAATGAGATTACCGAGGAGGCGGTGAAGGCGGCTCTGGAAAGTCCCGGCGAGATAGACTTAGACCGCGTCAATGCGCAACAGGCGCGTCGCATCCTGGACCGTCTGGTTGGTTATAAGCTCAGCCCCTTGTTATGGAAGAAGATAGGATCAAAAGGAACTACTGCTCTCAGCGCTGGGCGGGTGCAATCGGTGGCCCTGCGCCTGATTTGTGAGCGGGAGCAGGAGATCGCAGCCTTTGAACCCGAGGAGTACTGGAGCATTGATGCCCTATTGACACCCGACCAGCAGACGCCGCCCTTCACTGCCGAACTGAAGACCAAAGACGATGAAGAAGTCAAACTGACCAATGAGGAGCAAGCCCAGGCCACCGTTGACGATCTCAAGGATCAGACGTTCCTTGTCGCCAAGTTTGAGCAAAAAACTCGGCGGCGTGCTGCGCAACCTCCCTTCATCACCTCCACTATGCAGCGTCAGGCGGCTGCGGACCTGCATTTTTCGGCCCGCAAGACCATGCGGATTGCCCAGCAACTGTACGAGGGCATTGACACTGACGAGGGCACCGTAGGCCTGATTACTTATATGCGCACCGACTCTACCCGGGTAGCTAAGCCAGCCCAGAACCAGGCCCGCAAATATATCCGGGAGGAGTATGGCGACGAATATGTGGGCAAGGGAGTTCGGGGCAAAAAAGCAAAAGGAGCTCAGGAAGCCCACGAATGTATCCGCCCTACCTCGGTGTTCCGCACACCTGATAAGATGGGCAAGTTTCTCAACAAGGGCCAGGCGGCGCTCTACGAGCTTATCTGGCGTCGCTTTGTCGCCAGCCAGATGAAACCCGCCGTCTATAATCAATACACTGCAGATATCACCGCGGGCCCCTACGGACTGCGGGCCACTGCCTCAACAGTCAAATTTCCGGGCTTTTTGCGAGTGCTACCTGATAAGAAAGAAGAGCAGCAACCATTGCCGGTTCTGGAAGTCGGTCAACAGTTGCAGTTGGTGGACCTTGACCCGCAACAGCATTTCACCCAGCCTCCTCCCCGCTATAATGAGGGCAGTCTGGTGCGGGCGCTGGAGGAGAATGGTATCGGCCGGCCCAGCACCTATGCCCCGACCATCGAGATTCTACGCCAACGCCAATACGTGCGCATGCGAAAACGGGCCTTTGTCCCCACACCGTTGGGATTCACTGTCAACGACTATCTGGTCGAGCGTTTCCCCGACATCATAGACGTTGAGTTTACCGCCCGAGTGGAGGAGGACTTGGACCGAGTTGAACGCGGCGAGCAACAGTGGGTGGCCGTCCTGGAGAGCTTCTATCCTGACTTTGAAGCAGCCCTGGACAAAGCAGCTACTGCCGGACCTAAGCCCCTGGAAGGGGAAAAGTGCCCGGAATGCGGCGGCCAGCTATACGAAAAATACTCAGCCTATGGCAAGTTCGCTGGGTGTGAGAACTATCCGAAGTGCAAGTATACCCGAGACCTGCTGGGGGATGTTCTGAAAAGGGAAGCACCGGAACCGATTGACGAGAAGTGCCCGGAGTGTGGTGAGCAGCTCGTCAAGCGTACTGGCCCTCGGGGACGACAGTTTATTGGGTGCAGCGGCTATCCGAAATGTCGCTATACCCGCCCGCTGCGGACTTCGGGCGGCTCACGACAGCGAAAGCAGGCTGTTGCTACTGACATAGAATGTCCTGAGTGTGGACAAAAACTGGTACTACGCTACGGACGGCGAGGTCCATTCCTGGGTTGTGGCGGCTACCCCAAATGCAAGTTCACCCGCAGCGTCAGCGAGGAAGAACTGGCCCAACTGCAGGCAAAAGGCGACTCAGCTTCGGAGGAAGGCGGAGAGTAGTTGGCGGCGGAGTGGCCAGATGATAATACCCTTGTCCGCTCGCGGCCCCCGGTCGGACTGTTGGTGGCTATCTTCGCTATTACCCTCAGTGTATTAGCACTTGAGATAGCCCTGACCCGGGCCTTTTCGGTGCTGCTGCGCTACCACTTCGTTTTCCTGACTATATCTCTGGCTATGTGCGGGTTGGGCTTGGGGGGGCTTATAGAGTTTATCATTCGCCACCGCCGGTCTCACAACAGCCCATCGTTACATATTCTGGTTGTAGCTGCAGGAGGGGTGGCTGTCTGCGCTCCGCTGAGCGTGGTGCTATTGTTCTCTACCGCATTGGCGGCTCATCTGACCTCGGTGGGGGTGATAACCGCCGTTTGCCTGCCGATGTTTGTTTTCGCGGGCATCTTTCTTAGCCATGCCTTTGCCCATTATGCTGCGTGGAGCGGGCAGTTATATTTCGCAAGCCTGTTGGTCATTGTCTTTCTGCAGTTGACCGGTGGCATCAATACTGCCATCATCTGTGGCGTGCTGGCTGCTGGGGCGGCCATAGTAGTTGCCTATCTCAGCAGGCAGCAGATAGCGTTGCTGGCTGCCGGTGTGCTGACGAGTCTGCTCGTAGCCGGTTTAGCCGGCAATCTGGCCTTCCGCTGGATTGATTTGCCCCGGCTGCCGCCTGGTGCCGGCCCCAACACTAAACCCCTTTATCGGGAATTGGGTAATCCGTCAATTAAAGCCCAGATTGTGTACAGCGAGTGGAATGCATTTGCCCGCACTGATGTAGTGGCCTACGCCCGACCCGATGGCCGCTACTACCAGGGAGATGACCTGCTCATCTACACCGATGGTGAAGTATTGGTTTTTTGCCCTTCCGCATCTACCGGCCCAGCAGGGTGTTGTCAATTGGGCCGGGAGGGGGGCTGGACGTGCTGATGGCGTTGGCGGTAGGCGCTGACCAAATTGAGGGTGTGGAGCTTAATCCGTCCATGCTGCACATTGTACGCCGATACCGGCACCAAGTCGGACCGATATACGAGTATGCCAACGTGGATGTGCGCGTAGGTGAAGGGCGCAGTTTCGTCAGCAGGTCCCGGCAGCAGTATGATATGATATATATGGCGCTGACGAAGACTGCCACCACCACTGGCAGTTCCCTGGCCCTGATGGAAAGCTATGCCCACACCACCGAAGCATTTGTCCAGTATTACCGCCACTTATCGGCCCAAGGTCAGTTGGCCTTTGTCTGCCAGCATCCGGCGGTGTTGCTGCGCGCCTTACTCACCGCGCGAGAGGCCGTCATGCAAACTCAGGGCATATCGAGTCGAGAAGCAATGGGTCATCTGGCAGTAGTCAGCACGGCCCTACCCCCCTTCAGGAGCGGGCCCTACCGGCATTTACTGATAATGTCCCGCCAGCCGTTTAGTCCTTCTAAAGCCCAACGGCTGGGAAAAGTTGTGGTAGCTTTGGGCCTGACACCTGGCTTTATCCCTGGTGCCTACGAACCGGTGCCATTTCGGTGGCTGAGCGACGAGGAAATGACTTCTGGCGAGTTCGTGCGGCAATTCAACAGATGGCAGCACTACCCGCCCGGAGAGGGTATAAACTTCACTCCGTGCACCGATGACCGGCCGTTCGTAGTTGATGTTAGCTTCGGCATTCCCGTTCAGTTCAAGCGGTTCATCTGGATCATAGTAGCATTGATGGTTGTGCTCTCAGGGGGTGCTTGGTGGTGGCTGAACAGGCAAGCTGAGGGCTTGATATCTGGCTCCAAATTTCTCCTCGCAGTATTGTACTTTTCGCTACTTGGTGCCGGATTTATGCTGCTGGAGGTAGTATTGGCCCAAAAGCTGATCCTATACTTGGGGTACCCAGTATTAACCCTCTCGGTCATCCTGTTTGCCGTGCTTATCGGTGGGGGAATAGGCAGCCTGGCCAGTCAGCGCTGGCGAGCTGTGGTGGTCAACCGCCGCGCTACGGTAGCTGCGGCAGCCGTGGCGGCCCTGGCCTTGGCCCTGTATCTGCTCCTGCCAGCGCTCATTAGTACTACCCTGTATTTGGATATCCGTCTGCGCTCGCTAATAACGATGGCTGTCCTGCTACCGATAGGCTTCTGTCTGGGGATACCATTTCCCAGTGGTCTGCGATTAGTCAGCGGAGCTAAGACCAACATCGTACCCTGGGTGTGGGGCATAAATGGATTGGCTTCGGTGATAGGGTCAGTAGCGGCGATGATATTGGCGAAGCTGTTTGGGTTCAGTATAGTGATGCTGGTGGGCATAGGCATTTACGCTGCGGCTGCTTGTCTGCTGGCGATGCGCGCAGTCGGCTATCCGTC
>JALGTV010000072.1 GCA_029821215.1 Candidatus Zipacnadia bacterium
CGTGCCGTTGATGTAGGTAAACACTACAAATATGCGGTCGGAGCCAGCGAAAGTATCGGTGGTCTGCATCGGGTGGCCTTTAGCATCCACATCTCTCGCCGTCACGCAGCTTATTACCTTAACCTCCCCGACTCTCATGCGCTCCTCATCCAATATCTTGTCGGCGTCGGCAGCCACCACGAATGAGGCTCGGGTAATCGCTTTGCCTGCGGCGCGCAGTTCCACCTCGTATATTCCTTCGGGGAAAGTTTCCTGCTCGGCGGGAGGTTCCAGTATGAACTGCCCCGAGAGGTGTGCAGTCTCGGCCTGCTGCTGAGGGGCGGCCGGCACTTCGCCTATCTCCTTACCATTGACCCACCAGTAGACTACTAAGGAAGTGGACGCGAGTAGCTGGGGGAAATCATAGAAACACACAATCTTACTGGCCGTGGCCGGCAGCAGGTCGGGGGTGCGAGTGGGACGGTCGGGCCCAGTGGCAAAGACAACGGGGTCTTGTTCTGCCGCCGGTCGAGCCAGTGTAGCCGCCGGCTGTCTGGCCGGTGGAGCCGGACTTTGCTGGTTTGCTATCTGCCAGCCAACTACGGCCCCAACCACCACCCCTATTAGGGCCAATCCTATCACCATCACCCACACCTGGTTTCGGCGACGCTCGTCGGTGGATGGCAATTGTGCCTTCACCATTATTGTGTCTAACCCTGAGCGGCAATCTGTATGGTATGTGGATATGCCTTTACGTCCGGGTATCGTCCACCACGCTTCCACGGTATAACTGTGGGCCGGCTCCAGTACTTTGTCCGTCAGGACCTGAGCAAATACTCTCCCCGCCGACCAGCGCCACACTTGTTGGCCACTCTGATCACAGACGGCAAAATCATAAGTTTTAGATGAAGTAAATTGCAGGGTTACCGGCTGGGCAGTGGGATTGGCCACCTTCATTTGCATCACCACCGTCTCCCCCGGCTCATACTGGCGCCGATCAGTAGTCAGGTAGCAGGTGATCCCGGCCAGTCCAGTTCAGATAAGGAAAACCGGTATGAGCCACCTGGACGGCGCCAGTCACCTGCAGCCGCCGGCCCAAATCCGAATATGGCTTCAGAGATAGCGGAGCATCCGCGCGGCCACCGGTGCAATACAGGCAACCCGTTTCATCCCGCAGCGTCCAGTCACTGCGTGTTACCGGCGGGCCGTGGGAAGTAGCAAGGTTAAATGGGTCAGCCTGCCAGCCAGTGTATTCCCCCATTATAGTTATTACCTTGTTAGCCCAGCCGGGCGGGTCAGATACTATATCGCTGATGGTGGTAGCTTCCGGTTTACCTACCGGGGGCGCATTGATGTACAGAGTCTTATTCTGATTGTCCCAGTCCAGCTCCGCCTGAATCACAATAGTTAGTAGTTGGGCCGGCACGTAGATCAGACTGCCTATGCGCCGGGGGGCTTGGGGAGACTGGAAGGTTAGCCCCCCTATCTTCATCTGGCGCTGACCTACCTGCATCAAAACCGGCAGATGGCCTGGAGCCTTAAGCTGTATCGCCTGCTGAGAGCTATCCCACCCCACCTCCCAGCCTAACTGCTGGCATACCGTCCGTAACGGCACCCATGCAGCCCCGTCGGCCAGGATAGCCGGTTGGGGCAACGGAATCTGAACCCCGTTCAGAATCAGTATCACCGCAATGACGGTTTTCACTGCGTCAACCTCTCATCTACAGCATCTACTGAATGTCGTATGGGGCAAGGCTGCCTCACCCCTTGCCCCGTGCCGTCGCTCCTATCTGGCCGTTGCTGTCGTTGCTGCCGTCGCTGCCGTTGCTGTCGTCGCTCACGGCAATGGCGGCGTGATTTCGGCCATCCCACCCATATATGGGCGCAGCACATCAGGGATTACTACCGTACCATCTTCCTGCTGGTAGTTCTCTATAATAGCTGCCATAGTGCGGCCGGCGGCCAGTCCTGAGCCATTCATAGTATGGACAAATTCAGGCTTGGCCTTGGGGTGGGGGCGGTAGCGAGTATTACAGCGCCGCGCCTGGAAATCGCCATATTGACTGCACGAAGACAGCTCCAGCCACCGGTCCATAGCCGGAAAGTAGGCCTCCAGATCAAATGTCTGGCGAGGTTGGAAGCCCATATCTCCCGTGCACAGGTGCATGCGGCGGTAAGGTAGCTCTAATGCCTGTATAATACTCTCGGCATTCTGAACCAGCTTCTCCAATTCCTCATCGGACTCTTCCGGCTTGACAAACTTCATCAGCTCTACCTTGTGGAACTGGTGGACCCTGATTAGGCCTCGCGTTTCCTTGCCGGCTGCCCCCGCCTCACTGCGGAAGCAGGCGGTATAGGCAGTGTAGTATTTGGGCAACTCATCAGCCGTGAGTATCTCGTCCTGGTGCATATTGGTCAGAGGTACTTCGGCGGTAGGTACTAAGTACAGGCCATCGGTTGTCTTGAACAGGTCTTCTTCAAACTTAGGCAGGTTAGCCGTCCCGTAACAGGAGCGCTCATTGGCCAGAAACGGGGGTAAGACCTCAGTATAACCGTGCTTGCGAGTATGAGTGTCCAGCATAAAGTTTATCAGCGCTCGCTCTAAGGTCGCGCCGGCTCCGACATCAGTGGCGAACCGCGCCCCGGCCTGCTTGGCCGCCACTTGAAAATTCAGAATGCCTAAGCGCTCGCCTAACTCCCAGTGTCCGACCGGGGTAAAGTCAAACCGCCGGATCTTCCCTTTGGTGTATACCACCACATTGTCCTCTTCCGACTCTCCAATGGGGACCTCCTCCAGAGGTATGTTAGGCAGTTCCAGCATCAATGCCTCAAACTGCTCTTCCACCTGGCCTAATTCTTCCTCGTGCTGGGTTAGCTCTTCGCCCAGTGCAGTTGCTTTCTGCTTGAGCGACTGGGCATCGCTACCCTCCTGCATCAGGCGGCCAATTTGCTCGGATAACGCATTGCGCTGCGCCCGGCCGCTTTCCACAATCGCCAGCAACTCGCGGCGCCGCTTCTCTACCTCAACTAACTCGTCCAGGTCAAACTCATAACCTCGGTGGCGCAGGGCCGCGCGTATTTTTTCTGGCTGCTCGCGAATTAGTCTGCGATCTATCATAGCTGCTGAACACCATCCTGTAAATCAGAAGATAGTACATAGTAAGACAAATCGCCGCTTAGCCCAGACTGCCACGGATGTCGCCCATTTGGCAGATATAATCCTGGATGAAGGCCAGGTGCCGCTCAGAATTCGTGCCCAGAGGGGGATCCAGTCCGGCCAGTTGCCGCAGGATCGGTCCGACAGTCTCCATCAGCACCAGATACTGCTCATCGGGCTGGGCTGTTGAGTCTTCGTCCAGCTTGAACAGGTCCTCGGTCAGCTTCACATCCTGCTTGATCTGATGCAAGCCCTCGGGGGGTAGAAACTTGGCAGCATTATCCAGATGCAGGTAGCGCCGGGCGAAGGCTAGGTCCGTCGCGATAGTCGGGTAATACTTGTCTATGAACCGCTGGTAGGCCTGCTCTCCCCATCTTTGGCGGATCTCCAGCAGCCCGCGCCCCGTGCCCACAAACTCTGGGGGTATGCCAATGGTATACATTGCTGCGGTAAAGGCAATCACTCGAGGCAGGAGTACTTTAGGGCCTTCAGATAGATCGGTCACGTCTGCATTCAAACCAGCAACCTCCAAAAGCTTAGCCAGAACCGGCACGCTGGCCGGCTGCCGGCCGTACCCTGCCAGACTATGCCGGGTGAGTCGGTCGCGCTGCCGCGGCACCAGATCACTGATTTGGGCAATCACCGGTCCAATACTTTGAAGGGTCTGTACGTACCACTTGGCAGCGGTCACTAAAAAGACCAGCATCTCCTGCTTCTCTTCCCGGCTAAGGACCAAGGGCTGCTGCCGGGGCAATAGTTTGCGCAGGTCCTTCACCAGCCGGCGGCACTCCTCGGGTGGCCGGTCATAGCGTAACCCTGACTGAATAGTTACTGTGCTTAAGGCCCGGTAGCCTTGAAGGATATTGGGCAGGTTCTCGGCGGTAAGATGTCCCCGGAAAGGCAGGGCTCCGGCCCCCCAGATAGGGGCAATCTGGAAGCCCTTGGCCTGGGCTAACTCATGGCATTCGGATAGAGCCAGCTTATTAGACAACACCGCCGCCACCAGGCCGCACCGCAGGGCGGGGTCGGACCGTCCGATCATCACTCGCAGCAGTTCTACTTCCATTCCTCTTTGGGCGCAGCCATCCACGAACTCCCCCAAAAGCTGCTGAATACTCACCAGCTTGCTGACATCCTCAACCAGAGGAATGATATAAAACTGGTCGGGCCGTAAGCTATTAAAACCCTCGGCGTGGGCCAGCTCCACCACCTGCTTGATCCGCTGCCGTACCTCCAAAAGGTCTTGTGCCGTACCTACCATCGGGATGACCATCTCAAAGATCACTCGGCCATCAGCCAGCTCTCGCAACTCATGGTTGGCCTCCACGATGGACAGTAGAGCCATCAACTGCCGAAAAGGGCTCTCTTCCACTGCACTGGCCAGCCGCGGGGTAATAAATACCTGCTCACCCACCCTCACCTCCCGTTCCAGCAGCTCAGCGGCCACCTGCATCGGCTGGTGGAAGGGGGTAATTTTGCCTTCAAAATCAATCATCACCTCGTCCAGCCCCAGGCTGTCCGGAGATAGCATCTGGACAGCCTCTGCTACCTCCTCCTGGATGGAGATATACTTGGACGCGTTATCGGGATGCTGCGTACCCATTGCCACCGGAATGGTTCTCATGTAGGTTCCTCTCCAGCATACTTAGCTTCTTCGCTCGCCTCGGTGTCGCAGGCTCTTTTCCAACTCCACCACCCAGTACAGAGAAAATCCCACAAGCAGACATAAGCCCATGTGAGACGGGGACAGGTCAGTGGTGTGCAGAATGCCTTGCAGCCAGGGAACGTAGGTTACCGCAAATTGGAATATCATAGTCAGTAGAACCGCACCCAACAGTTGCGGATTGGAGAAAATCCCAATGCGCCACAGCGGTTCACTCTCGCTACGAATCGCCATTACGTTAGCCATCTGCAAGAAGGCCAGCACAGCGAAACAAGCGGTGCGCGCCGCGGCCACATCTCCGGTAATATTAAAAATATACCAAAACAGGCCCAGCGCACAAACAGCCATATACACCCCGACCCAGAGGATAAACGGGCCCATTCCCCGGGCGAAGATGCTTTCGTTGGGATCTCGCGGCGGGCGCTTCATCACCCCCGGTTCAGCCGGCTCTACCCCCAGCGCCAAAGCCGGTAGCCCATCGGTTACCAGGTTAATCCACAGAATCTGAGCAGGAAGCAGGGGCAGTTTCCATCCCAGCACAATTGACCCGAACATGGTCAGGATTTCCCCGCAGTTGGTGCCCAGCATGTAGCGGAAGAACTTGCGGATGTTGTCGTAGATAACCCGGCCCCGCTCCACAGCGGTGACAATAGTGGCGAAATTGTCGTCCAGCAGAATCATATCCGAGGCTTCTTTGCTCACATCCGTGCCGGTAATGCCCATCGCCACCCCGATGTCAGCCTTCTTCAGGGCCGGAGCATCATTCACCCCATCGCCGGTCATAGCCACAATCTGACCCTGGCGGCGCCACGCCTCCACAATGTCAACCTTGTCCTCGGGCGAGACCCGAGCATAGACGGCTATTTCATGTACTTGTTCCGCCAGCTCGTCCGCTGATATGGAGGTCAGATCCCTGCCGGTCATAACCTGATCCTGCTCGGAAAGTATGCCCAATTCCCGGGCGATGGTAGTAGCCGTGGCCTGGTGGTCGCCGGTGATTAGTACTGGTTTGATTCCGGCAGTCTGGCAAGTCTGGACCGCTGGCCCCGCCTCGGGGCGGGCTGGGTCGCTCATAGCCGCAAATCCAATGAAAATCATATCCTGCTCAACTTCATCTGGCTCTGCCACCGGCTGCTGTTCCCAGCGTCGGTAGGCAGCAGCCAGCACCCGCAGGCCCTGGTCGGCAAACTCGTTATGCTGCTGGATAATCTGGGCCCGGCCCTCAGCAGAGAGGGGCTGAATCTGCCCGTCTTGGATGATGGCGCTACACCGCTCCAGGACATTCTCCAGTGCTCCTTTGGTGTAGCTGATTAGTTGCCCTTCCGGATCGGTGTGCAGCGTCGTCATCCGCTTGCGTCGCGAGTCAAACGGAACTTCGTCTACTCGCGGGTACTGGGCTTGCATCTCGGGCTTGGGCAAACCAGCCCAGGCTGCCGCTTCAACCAGCGCTACTTCCGTCGGGTCCCCTATACTGGTTTCCTCGGGTGTCCCCAGATTCTCGACCTCAGCATCGGTACACAGGCTGAGACTGCCCAGCAGCAGGGAGAAATACTTGTCTTTGGCGACACTTATCGGTGCTCCGTCGCGGCGGAACTCCGCCTGGCTTCCGTCATCTGATTCATCTACAGTGACCAGCATGCCATTGGCATATAGCACCTGCACACTCATCCTTCCCTGGGTGAGGGTACCGGTTTTATCCGAGCACACTACCGTGACCGAACCCAGTGTCTCCACCGCAGGCAGCCGCCGGACCAGCGCATTACGGCGCACCATCTGCTGCGCGCCCAACGCCAGAGTGATGGTTACCACCGCTGGCAGGCCCTCGGGTACCGCCGCCACCGCCAGAGTCACCGCCGTCAGGAACATTATGGCCACATCATTGCCCCGCAGCCACCCCCCAGCAAATACTACGCCACAGATGACCAGGGTAGCGACAATTAACCACTTGCCGGCGTGAGCCATCCGGATTTGCAGGGGAGTTTTGACTTCCTCAGTGGTCTGCAACAGGGCAGCTATTTGCCCCATCTGCGTATCCATGCCGGTCCCAGCTACTATCCCCCGTCCCCGGCCATAGGTAACCAGAGTCCCGGCAAAAGCCATATTAGTCCGGTCGCCCACAACCGTTTCCTCAGGCAGTTGCTCGGTCGCTTCCTTGGAGACCGGGAACGACTCCCCAGTGAGAGCAGCTTCATCTATCCGCAGGTTGCTGGTCTCGGCCAGCCGCATATCGGCCACTACTCGCATCCCGGCCTCCAGCAGCACAATATCTCCTGGTACTACGTCCTGACTAGAGATGTCGGCCACCTTCCCTCCCCGTACCACTCGCGCTTCGGGAGCCGCCATTTGCTGCAATGCCGCCACTGCCCGCTCCGCCCGATATTCCTGGACAAACCCAATAACTGCATTGGCCAGAACTATGAACGCAATGAACAGGCTATCGGTGATTTCATGAGTGACAAATGCCGATATTAGAGCCGCCGCAATCAACATAATCACCAGCGGCTCTATGAACTGACGCCCCAGTATCACCCACGGGCTGATGGCCCGCTGCTCTTTGAGTTCATTGGGACCATACTCAGCCAGTCGCCGCTGGGCTTCTTCGGAGCTAAGGCCGTGCTGAGGATCAGTACTTAGTTGGGCAGTGACTGCATCAATAGATTGTTGGTGCCAATTATTCATGTAACGAACCTAATAGATCAGGTATTGCCTTCCTGCTTTGTTAAGTACATATACACGCTATCATTACACTCAGCGGGGGGCGGGCAGAGAAGTTTCGCATATTGGCTACATCACGTTCAGATCATCACGTTCAGATAGCAACTCATCAATTGCCGCTAAAACTATACACGAAACAGCGGGGCATGACAAGCTCATCACCGCTGAGAGTTAGAATGGGGATCGGCATTAACTAACTCAACTGTGGCCCAATTTATCAGCAAAACGGTGACCCCAGGGTTACCAGTTAACATATACTTTCTTCCATTACCACCGCGCCGAACTTCAGCGGCGTACGCGCTACCAGATTCTCCCCGTATACTTCAATGCTCTTGATACGCATATCTGATTGCATCAGCAACCCCGCTTCTATTTGGGGCCATATTTCGCCAGTCACCAGGCAAGTCCTCCGTGAGTATAGCCGGGAGCTGTGACACCGATGGCTCACACCTTAGGCACACGATGGTCTGATTATCCCGTGGTGACTTGACACTTTCCCCGACTTAGTGTATACTTATGGGCAAATAGGTATACAAATGGCTGGGAAGGGGAGGAGTAGGCGGAGTTGCGCAGGCTAAAGCGAGCCGGTGGGAAGGTGAGAGT
>JALGTV010000073.1 GCA_029821215.1 Candidatus Zipacnadia bacterium
AGGGAGCGCGGTCATTTGACCAGGCGGGTAAAGCCGGGCCAGCGGGGCGGGCCTTTTAGCTGCTCAACTACCGTACCAGAATCAATAGCTGCAGCTATCTGCCCGAAAACCTCATCAATAGCCTGCCCATAGCGCGCAATAATATCCTCAGTGATAGCCATTGTTGGGTATATCATATTGGTGGCCAGAAAGCCCCGCTCCAGCATCATCTGAGTGTATAAAGTAAGCAGCTCTTGGTTAAGTTCATGGTCAATTGTGAAGTGGGGCAGGCACGGATACCCGTCTTCTACCTCCACATAACTAAGGTGGTGCTTCTCGGCGGCGTCTCGCCAGTATTGCTGGACCCGGGCACCAATCTTGGCTACGTGGGTGGGCACGTCAACTTTTTCCATCTTCTCTATCGTGGCCAGCGCGGCGACTGGGCCGATTGACTCAGTCCACGCTGTACTGCTAATAAACGAGGACTTGGCCCCCGCCATCGCCTCCTGGGTGCCGATTACTGCTCCCATTGGGTAGCCGTTGGCTATCGCTTTGGCAAAGACCGCCATGTCGGGGTCAACGCCAAACTTCAGATGAGCCCCGCCGAAATGCAGGCGCCAGCCAATAGTAACTTCGTCGAAGATCAGCAGAGCACCGCAGCTATGAGCGCTATCGCGGACAAACTCCAGAAAGCCCGGTTCCGGGTCATGGCGACGACAGGGCTCCATCATGACAGCGGCCAGCTCGTCGCCGTGGGTGTCAATGATCTGTTGGAGCTGCTCACGGTTGTTGTAGGTGAACGTCAGCACTGTACCGCGCAACTGTCGGGGCACACCCAAGGGGTCAAGACCCGGGAGCAGATGGCCCCGCAGGGCATCCTCTTCCCCCAAATTGGCCGCCAGATACCAGTCGTGCCAGCCATGATAACCACAGATCGCCATCAGAGAGCGATCCGTAGTGGCCCGGGCAATCCGGGTGGCCACGGTGCAGGCCTCACCCCCGGCGCGAGTAAATCGAGCCTGCTGGGCCCAGGGATGTATCTCACAGAGTTTGTCGGCTAACTCCACCTCCTCAGGAGGATTCTGGCTGCACCAGTGTCCCTGGTTAATCCGACGGATTACCGCTGCATTCACGTCAGGATCACAGAAACCCAGCAGACAAGCCCCAATTCCGCTAATAGACATATCGTAGTAGTGATTACCATCCAGATCCCAAACTTCGCAGCCGTGGGCCTTGCTGAAATATGCTGGCCACTGCTCGGGGGCAAACTGACTGGGGCGCTTGCTTAGAAGCTGTGTCCCGGGAGGAATCCGCTCCTGGGCATGTTCGTACAGTTTTTGAGTCCTACTGCTGATTGATGTTTGATCCTTCATTGATACTCCTCTTATATCAGATCTGTCCTGGACGACATTACTCAGTGAGGCAATTAGTCGTTGGCTGATGAATATTTCTCCGTTCCTTCAGCAATGACCTGTCCACTCGGGGCGGGGATTATTTATGATGGGGAGGATATTTGTCTGGGGCAACGAATATAATATGATGGGGAGGATATTTGTCTGGGGCAACGAATATAACATGATGGGGAGGATATTTATCTGGGGCAACGAATATAACAAATATAACAATGGAATGCTACAGTAGCTCTACCGTCAGAAACAAGGAGGAATAGAGGGGTGGCTTGGAGAAGGAAGAGATGTAGACTTACGGCCTGGGTATCACTCGGGACGGTCACTGTACACTACCGAAAATCATAGGGAGGAATTCTATAATGCAATGGGGACTTGAAAACCGTTTGGCACAGATTTTTCGACCGGAGACGGGCAGGACCGTGATGCTGGCTATTGACCACGGATATTTTCAGGGGCCGACTACCGGCCTGGAGGAGCCGGGCAAGACCGTTGAGCCGCTTCTTCCTTACTGTGATGCACTCAGTCCGACCAAGGGGATACTCCAGTACTGTATTGATCCGCAGACTGCTCCCCCCATTATCCTGCGGGTCTCGGGCGGCAACAGCATGGCCCGCCGCGACGAGTTGGACGATGAAATCCTTACCTGCACCATTGAGCAGGCGGTCGCGCTCAATGCCGTCGGGGTATCCATTTCAATATACATCGGTACCGAGCATCAGCGCCAGACCATACAGAATCTGGCCACCATGGCTGACGAAGCCCACAAGTATGGCCTGGTGGTTCTGGGGATAAGTGCAGTGGGCGCCAGCCTGGACGAGTTGCGCGAGCCGGGCAAGGAGCAGGAGTTCGCCCGCTATCTGGCCCTGGCCAGCCGCATCGCCGCCGAACATGGCGCCGACATCTCCAAGACCTACTATGTACCCGGTCATTTTGATAAGGTGGTGGACGGCTGCCCAATTCCTATCGTGCTCGCCGGCGGAAAGAAAGTGCCAGAGGCCGAGGCACTTCAATTCTCTTACAACGCTATTCAGGACGGGGCCTCCGGCGTGGACATGGGTCGCAACATCTTCCAGTCCGAGGCCCCCGTGGCGATGATCCAGGCCGTCCGCGCCGTTGTGCACGAAGACAAATCGCCGGAGGAAGCCTACGCTCTGTATCAGAGTCTTGCCCAATAGCTCCCCCGAGCAGGAAATAGGTGAACAAAGTTCTATGAAAGTGGGGATGTACTACAACAACCACGATGTCCGGGTCCAGGAGATGCCGATTCCTGATATTGGTCCAGGCGAGTTGCTGATGGAGGTCAAGGCCAGTGGGATATGCGGTAGCGACATTATGGAGTGGTACCGCATCCAGAAAGCACCCCTGGTTTTGGGCCACGAGGTCGCCGGTGATGTTGCCCAGGTCGGCCCGGGTGTTGATGACTATCAGGTCGGCGACCGCATCTTTGTTACCCATCACGTGCCCTGCAATACCTGCCACTACTGCTTAAGCGGACACCACACTGCCTGCGAGACGCTGCACACCACCCGTTTCTATCCCGGCGGCTTCGCCCAATATATCCGCGTGCCCCCAATCAACGTGGATCGGGGCACGTTGCACTTGCCTGATGAGGTCTCCTATGACGAGGGTTCGTTCATCGAGCCGCTGGGCACGGTAGTTCGCGGCCAGCGCAACGCGGGTGTCAGCCCGGGCGACAGCGTGTTGGTGCTGGGCTGCGGCATTGCCGGCTTGCTGCACATCAAGCTGGCCCAGACATTAGGGGCCAGCCGGATTATGGCTACCGACATTGATGATTATCGGATGGCAGCCGCCCGCGAGTTTGGGGCGGACGGTGTCGCTGATGCCGGCGAAGACATCCCTGAGTTTGTTCGCCAGATCAACGATGGCCGGCTGGCTGATAAGGTCATAGTCTGTGCCGGATCGGTGACGGCGCTGCAGCAGGCGTTGGAGGCGGTTGACCGCGGTGGCGTTATTCTATTTTTCGCTGTGCCCAAGCCCGGTGAGACGGTGGCCGTTGATTTTAATCGTTTTTGGCGAGACGATGTCTCCTTTATGCCCAGTTATGCAGCGGCGCCGCTGGACAATGCTACTGCCCTGGAGCTTATCAGCGCGGGGCGGGTGGTGGTCAATGATATGATCACTCACCGGTTGAGTCTGGACGAAATTGGCGAGGGCTTCCGCCTGGCCAGTGAAGCCGACCACTGTCTAAAGGTGATAATACGACCCAATGACTAAACCATGTCAGTACCAGTTGGAACACGTTGCAATAAGCGTCAGTGATATAGACCAGACCGTGGCGTGGTATGAGGCGAATTTCGGTTTTGCGGAGGTCGCCAGATCTGACAAGCCAAAGCTGGCGACGAAGGTGGCGCTTATGAGGCTGGGTGATCGTCTGCTGGAGATCTTTGGGCCCTATGAACCGAAGCCATTGCCGGCTGGCGAAAGCACACTGGCCAGCTCCCTGCAGACAGTAGGTACCAAACATATGGCCTTGGCGGTTGACGATGTGGCTGGGGCTTACGAGCAACTCACCGCCAATCACGTGCAAATGGAGACTACTGTCACTGAGGGTACCACCTCCAAATACTTCTTCTGTAAAGACCCGGACGGTATCCTGATAGAGGTTATCCAGCGCAAGTAACCACAGGCCCGTCCGGGTGCTACCAGTCGGGCGGCAGCACTATACTGCATTCCTACATTAAAGGGAGAATGTTCTATGTCTGACCCCCAACAGTTACGCGAAGAACTTGTCAATATGTCGCGGGTGCTGGGTGACCCGGCGGCCGATTGTGTCATACTGGGCGAGGGCAACACCTCAGCCCGGATTGACGAGGAGACCTTTTGGGTCAAAGCCAGCGGTGCCCAGCTACCCACGATTACCCTGGAGGGCTTTGTGCGGGTCCGGTTTGCTCCGGTGCTAAGCTTGTTTGACGCCGAGGACCCCTCCGACGAGACGATAAAGCAGGTGTTGCTGGAGGCAAGCATGGACAACAAAGCCAAACAGCGCCCTTCTATTGAGGCGCTTATGCATGCGTTGCTTCTCCAGGAACCCGGAGTCAATTTCATCGGGCATACCCATCCGGTTGCTGTTAATGCTATTGTCTGTTCGCAGCAGGCCCAGGAGGCGTTAAGTGGCCGGCTATTCCCTGATGAAATCACTTGCTGCGGGGTGGCTCCGGCGTGGGTGCCATTCGCCGACCCGGGGGTGCCGCTGGCCCGGCAGGTAGCTGAGTCAGTCCGCGACTACACGGAAAGATACGGCCAGCGGCCCCAGGCTATTTGGATGCAGAATCATGGTCTGATTGCGCTGGGCGCCACCGCCCAGGGGGTGGAAACCGTCACAGCCATGTCGGTTAAGCTGGCCCGCATCCTGCTCGGCACCTACGCACTGGGCGGCCCCAATTTCTTAACTGATAAGCAGGTCGAGCGTATCGCGACCCGCCCCGATGAGCTTCTACGCGCGGGTCAGCTCGGCTTGACTTCCAGCAATAAGTGAAATGGAGAATCCCGGCTTAAGTCATAGAACAGCAATATAGATGACCTATGCGCAGTCCGCACGAGCCGGTCAATAAACTGATAGAGGCTACTACTAATGCCAGCAAAACTTAGATTAGGATTCATTGGTGCCGGCGGTATGGGGACAACCTTGGCCACGGCTGCTGCTGAACTGGATAATTGCCAAATCGTGTGTATTCAGGACCCTGTACTGTCAAAGGCCCAGACACTTGCCGACCAAACCGATGCTGAGCCTTGTGCACAGCCTGAGGAACTGCTGGGCCGTTCTGATATAGACGCAGTAGTGATATCAGCTCCCAATAATCTACACAAGGAACTGACTGTGGCCGCGGCCAGCGCCGGCAAGCATGTGTTCTGCGAAAAGCCTATGGCACTCAATGTCGCTGATGCCAAGCAGATGATTGTGGCCGCGCAGCAGGCTGGGGTCAAATTGATGATTGGCCAAGTACTCCGGTATTTATCCCCTTGGGTCTGGATAAAGGAGTTCATTGACGCCGGCAACCTCGGCGACCCCTTTGCCATGCAAACTACCCGCATAGGCGGACACTGGAGCGGGTGGTATACCCAGTCAACCTGGCGGATGCAACGCGAGAGCTGTGGCGGCCCGCTGTTCGAGTTTTCTGTCCATGAGATTGACTTTATGCGCCACATCCTGGGAGAAGCGAGCGGCGTCTATGCTCACCTGGGTAACTTCACCTATCCCGAAGTAGATTACGAGGACCTCGCCTATGTGATGATTAACTTTGAAGACGACAAGGTAGGGTGCTTGCTGGCCGGTCACGCCTCCTTTATGGACGTCTACGACGGGAAGATAATCTGTACCGAGGGTACGCTACTGTATTCGGGTTCGGGCGAGGTTAGCTACCAGCGGGCTGGCGACGAGCACCCCACAACCCTCACTGCTGAGGAGATCGCCGCGGGCTACGAGCCTGGCGTAAAGCGGGAGCTGCGGGAGTTCGCTGAAGCAGTGCTGACTGATACCGAACCGGCCATCCCCGGCGAGGAGGGCCTACGCAATATCGAGGTAGCCGAGGCTGCCCATCTGTCGTGGGAACAGCGACGGGAAGTACCGCTACCCCTGTGACAGGGATGAGATCTTACTATGTTTGAGACTGTTGCAAAACTCGTGGGAGGGGCACCCTCTCTGTCCTGAGCTTGGCGAAGGGTGCCCCGATATGTGCTTAGCTTTGCCCAGCAAAACTCATACAATTTATTCTCGCCAGGCGCGCGTAATTACCTTTTGCAACAGTCTCTACGTATCAAGACCGTCTGCACGAATTAGTGCGGCAAGGTGCCATCTAAAATACTTTCTGCCGCCAGTGATGTTGTAGCGTATCACGATAGCATGGATGGCGTTTTTGACTCTAATCTGCCACCACCAGCAGCTGGCCTTTGGCGGACTCAACTGGTATGGGCTGATCCGGAGCAAACTCGGCGGTATCCTGGAAGTTGGCAATAGGCAGTGCGGTCAGGGTGGCCGGCTCCAGCCCCAGAGCCTGCCAGTCGATATCCAGGTTCACCTCAACCGCCGCTTCCGCCCAACTGGCCAGGGCAATCAATGCCTTATCCTGCTTGCGGTAAACCGTAGCCAGGATATCCTCGCGGTCGGTCTGCACCGGGCAGTCTGGGTCCCAGTAGCCAATCATCTCGGCATCCTGAATGCCGAACTCGTCCCAGAACTTCCACATCGCGCGATGTGAGTCTAACATTTCGCTGGTCAGTCCGAAGGGAATGCCTGAGATCTCTACTAGCCAGAAGTCCGGGCTGCGATTGTAGTCGAACTGTTCCCCGAACCACAGATCGCTAAGGTAAGGGAAGTGCTCCATAAACACACTGGAGGGACCTACGTGGGGACCACCGTCGGGACCGGGACCGTAACAGTCGTTACAGTGGAACTGCATGCGGTAAGGGTAATTGCCGGTAGTCCGATACAGAACCTTGGCCACACGCTTCATTCGCTCCCGGTCGTAGCGAATACCATCCATATAGAGGCCATCAACGCCGGTATTTTCCACCAGCCAGTGCCAGCCTTCGAGG
>JALGTV010000074.1 GCA_029821215.1 Candidatus Zipacnadia bacterium
TACCAGATAGCGGTACAGGGCACGCACAGCGGCCAGCTTGCGGTTGATGGTGCTGGGAGCATATTCCATCCGGTTCAGGTGAGCCAGGTAGCGGCGGATAGTGGGGTAATCTACCTCAGCCAGGGCGTAAGCCTTCTCCTCGCCCCACAGACGGGCCAGAAAATCGCAGAACTGGGTGGCATCATGGGCATAAGCCTCGGCGGTATGAGGCGACACCCCCTGTACCTGAGTCATATAGTCCATGAAGGCGTCAATCTGTTCGGCAGGCATGGCTGTATCCTGAGCTGCAAGTTGTGCGCCGATGCGAGTATGGCGACTAACCCAGTCGGTGCGTGGTTCCTTAATTTCCGGTGGGTTCGGCGGCGGCACCGGGCCAATACTCATAGCCGACTGAGAGCCGATAATTCCGGTGATAATGAATATCTGGTTCCAGAGCACACCAACACCCAGGAGGATAACGATGATTAAGGCGATTTTCAGCCACCGGCTGTCAAGCAGTTTGCTGTCCATGGCGTAGGGGTTGCTGATTGGCTGCAACTGGGGAAAATCATACAATGCCCCGGGGCAACTGTCAACTACCATCGCGGGGCCGAGCGCTGCTTTGTCTGCGGGCCCAGCCGTGTTATAATACCCAGACTGCAGCGATAGCAGAGGTGACAATGGACTACCGGACCCGATGGCAGCGACAACGACGACGGCAGTTTCAGACGCGGGTGGCAATGGCGGTGGGCGGGTTGGTTGTGGTGGTGCTGACTATGGTGCTGGTCCGTTGTTGTGGCAGCCGCGGACCAGTGTGGACATACCGCCCACCAAGCCCGGGTATGGCCCGCCTGTGTATTGACCAGGACAAGGTGTATGTGGCCTGGGCAGATGGCGCGGTTAAAATCCTCAACCTGCGCACCGGCCAGGACACCAAGCTGATAGACTTCTCGCGCCCCTCAGGCTTTCAGGCAGTTCCTGTGGTGGCGGGCGACTGTTTGATAATTGGCGGGGAGGATGGCCGCATCCGGGCTTTTTCTGTTGCCAGCGGTCAACAGACCTGGGAATACGCGAGCCAGGGACCGGTGCGCGCCCCGGCAGTAGTTGACGGCCAGCAAGTATTGGTAGGCTCGGATGATGGCTGGCTGTATTGTCTGGATCTGGCCAGCGGCAAGGGTCTATGGCGCGTCCAGTGCGGCAGCGCCATCGGAGCCAGAGCAGCGATTACCGATAGCCGCGTGGTAGTGGGGACGGTGGAAGGCAAGATTGTGGGAATTGACCGAACTGGGCACTCGGTTGTGTGGAGCGTATCCACTGACGCGGCAGTGCTGGCACCGGCCCTGGCCATAGGCGATGGGCTGGTGACAGTGGGTTGTGACGATGGCCGGCAGTACATACTGAATGCGCAAACTGGTGAAACAGAATTCACGGTTAAGCTGTCAGGGCTTATCAGACGAAAACCGGTGGTTGATAGGCAGCAACTGTATGTGGGCAGTAACAGTGGTGAATTAGTGGCGCTGGATCTCCAATCTCAGCAGACCTTCTGGGAACGGAATGTTGGTGTTGCACTAACCGCCGGCCTGGTGGCTGATGAGCATTATCTGTACGCCGGCACTGATGCTGGCAGTATTATTGCAGTGGCTAAGAAGGATGGGCGAGTTCGGCGCAGATGGGCAGTAGGGGCGGCTGTCAACGGTTCATTAGCCATCAACGAGGAGATGGTGGCGGCGGGACTGGCTGATGGCCGGGTAGTGGCGGTGAGGACCCCGGGAAAGTAATTGCACCTATCGGCGCAATGCTGGTAGGGCCTCAAGGCTTAGGTAAGCGAATTGACGTTGATGGAGTCTTCGGCTACAATCAGTTGGCAACAACTGAGTCTCGCATCCAGGGATATAAGTGCATATAGAACTTCGCTACGGACAGCAAGGACTGCCAATAGAACTACCTGATGAGCAGGTGACTCACCTGCTGCACCTTAGCCCCGTGCCCAGACTGAATCACCCTGATGAGGTGGCGCGAGAGGCCTGTGAGGAGCCTATAGATAGCCCTCCTCTGCGCGAGTTGGCTCGGGGACGTAAAGATGCCTGTGTGGTTATCTCCGATATAACGCGGCCGGTACCCAATCATATCCTGGTCCCCCCTATTCTGGAGGCGCTGATAGCGGCTGGGCTGGATCCCCAGGATATACTGATAGTGGTAGCCACGGGTTTGCATCGGGCAGCCACCGAAAAGGAGCTGCGGGAGATGCTGGGGGCAGAGGTAGTAGCAGGGGGCTACCGCATTGAGAGTCACATAGCTCGTGACCAGGAGAGCCACACCTACTTAGGCCGCACCCGGCGCGGTACTGAGGTGTGGGTAGATAGCCGATACATTCAGGCTGATTTGCGTGTTTTGGTCTCATTGGTGGAGCCGCATGTATTCGCCGGATACTCGGGAGGCCGCAAAGCTATCTGTCCGGGACTGAGCGGGGCCGAGACCATCTTAGGCTTCCATAGCCCAGCCCTTATAGAAGCACCGAAGGCTGTCGCCGGCAACATCGCTGATAATGCTACTGATCAAGAGGCGTATGCCGTTGCTACTCTGGCCGGACGAGCTGATTTCACTATCAATTGCACCTTAAATGAGGAGCGGGAATTAACCGGCATCTTCGGAGGCGACTTCTTTTCGGCTCCGCTGGCAGCCATGGAACTGGCCGAGAAGCAGTCCAAGGTGATTATTGACCAGCCGGTGGACATCGCAGTCACCACTAACGCTGGCTATCCGCTCGATTTGACGTTTTATCAGGTAATCAAGGGCGTCACGGCGGCCGCGGCTATCGTAAAGCCCGGGGGGACGATAATTATTGCCCAGGAGAACGCCGAAGGCATCGGTAATGAGGAGTTTACTGACTTGATGCTGGATGTCGAAGAGCCGCACCAGTTTGTACGCCAGGCACTGGCCACGGGCGATAATCAAATAGATCAGTGGGGGCTGCACCAACTGGAAAAAGTGCTGCGCGACCACCAGATTTATAACTACAGTACTGGCATTCCGGTCCAGGTGCAACGGCAGCTATTCGTTGAGCCGATTAGTAGCGTGGAGGAAGGGATACAGCGGGCGCTGACTGAGCATGGGCCGGAGGCCACGATAGCAGTGATTCCTGAGGGTCCGTACGTGATGCCTGTGCTGAGCAGCGACCCTCGGGGTCAGATGAATGTGCGGCAGATGGCTGCCTTAGCTTCTTATGAATCTGACTAAGACTAATCAACAACATTGAATATAACGGTGAGCCGGGGGCGTTCCAGCGGATAGAAGGGCTGAGATGCTATGCAGAATTTCGCGGACAGATTGTGGGGGGCGGTACAGGATAAGAATAGCCGAGTGTGCGTGGGGCTGGATCCGTATCGGGATCGGCTGCCATCTTATCTGCTGGAAACTTACAAGAAGCCGGCCGAGGCGGTAGAGCAATTCTGCTGCCAAATAGTGGATGCAGTAGCTGAGCACTCGGTGGCGGTGAAGCTGCAGGCAGCGCATTTTGAGGTATTGCGTGGGGACGGGCTGCGGGTACTGTGGTCAGTGGCAGATTATGCTCACAATCGCGGGCTACTGGTCATTATAGACGGCAAACGCAATGATATTGGCGCTACGGCCCAGGCGTATGCGACCGCGTACGGTTAATCCCTATTTGGGTATTGATGGGGTCAGGCCCTTTGTGGAGGCTGCTACAGAGAGCGGTCGGAGCATATTTGTCCTGGTTAAGACCTCCAATCCATCGTCAGCAGATGTGCAAGATTTGTCCGTGCAGACTGACACAGGAGGGAAGCTGCTGTATCAGCATATAGGTGACCTGGTTGCCCGATGGGGAGAAGGACTGATAGGCGAATGTGGATATTCGGCGGTGGGGGCAGTGGTCGGAGCCACCTATCCGGGGCAGCTCGCTGAACTGCGCAGCCGTCTGCCCCAGGTGCCCTTTCTGGTACCGGGTCCCGGGGCATCATATTCGCTTATGAGCGGCAAGGAAAAGCTGAAGAGCAGTTCGCTGCAGCAGCCGGAGAGGCGGCTGCCCAGATGAAAAAGGCCATCAATGCAGTCATTGCCTAAAGGGCTGCGATAGGCGCAAAGGAGGATAACCATTGTCCTTAGCTGGGCGAAGCTTAGTTAGCCTTGAGGACTTCTCTACCCAGGAGATCATCAGCATCTTGGATCTGGCCGAAGAAATGGCACAGGCTTTGGGCTGGGAAGAGGCTGAGCAACGTCAGGCGGCCAAGCCCTTGGATCGCATCCTGGCTACGCTGTTCTTTGAGCCCTCTACCCGCACTCGTATGTCATTTGAAGCGGCGATGCTTCGGTTGGGGGGTAGTGTCATCACCATGGCCGACTCCAAGGCCAGTTCAACAGCCAAAGGCGAGAGCCTGGCTGATACTGCCCGTATTGTCAGTGGCTACTGTGACATTATTGCCATTCGCCATCCCCAGCCGGGTGCGGCCCAGATTGCGGTTGACAATGCGTCCGTGCCAGTGATCAATGCTGGTGACGGTCACAATAGACATCCCACCCAAGCGCTGACTGATCTTTTTTGCTTGCGCCGACATAAAGGCAGGTTCAGTGGACTGAAGGTGGGTCTGTGCGGGGATCTGAAGTATGGACGGACAGTGCACTCGCTGGCACCAGTGTTGGCACGCCTGGGCTGTGAATTGGTGTTTATCTCCCCAGATATGCTAGCTATGCCGCCAGAGATTGTTGAGTCCATCAGGCAGACCAGTGACCAAACGCCCCAGCAGACGGACGATTTGCCCGCAGCTATCAGCAACTTGGATATGCTGTATATGACCCGCATTCAGAAAGAGCGCTTTGCGGATGCCGCTGAGTATGAGCACTATAAAGGCATCTATGTCGTGGATAAAGCTGCCCTACGCGGCGCTCACGAAGAGATGCTGATTATGCATCCGCTGCCTCGGGTAGACGAAATCACCCCGGAAATTGACGACGACCCCCGAGCCGTCTACTTTCAACAGGCAGCGGGTGGTGTGCCGGTAAGAATGGCGCTGATGGCTTTGCTGCTGGGACTGATGCCCGAGCCGGCTACCCCCAAGTCTGGATTGGCGGAGCCTGCATAGCCATCTGGACTACGAGGTTACAACATACAGCACTGCTTGTACTTACGGCCACTGCCACAGGGGCAGGGATCGTTACGCTGCGGCGGGTCGGCTGACACTCTCACCTGCTGCGGCGGGCGGCCTTCCTTATCTATCTGATGAGCAATCTGCTCCAGCCGGCTACGGCTATAGGCGAATAAAGCCCGGTAAGCTGGGCAAAAGTAGGTAGGCTTAGCGGGGTTGGTATCAAATAGGGTACGATACTTGGGACACCCTCCGTGGCACAGGTCAAACCAACCACATTCCCGACACTGCTGGGCCCACTGACTCTTGCGGGCGGCGAACTGGTGGCGAAGAGGTGAGGAGATAATCTGGGCTAAGGGTTGCTTGGTAATATTGCCCAGCCGCCACTGGGGGTCACAGAAGAAATCACAGGGATAGATGTCCCCGTTGTGCTCACAGACAAAGTACTCTTGGCAGGAGGTCTTGAACTTGCACGAGGGAGTAGTGTGTTGAGCATAGGTAATCAGCAGTTCATCAAACATCCTTACATATAGTGACCCAAGCTCCGCTACCCACACATCAAACATCTCACACAGGAACCGACCGTACTGCCGGGCGGTTATGGAAAACTCAGCCGGTTGGCCCTCGTCAGTTGTCTCCACACAGGGAACAAATTGTAGATAACGCAGGTCGTGATCCAAAAAGAATTCCGCCACTGCCTGGGGATAATTCACGTTGGCCGCGGTGAGCAGCACCAGTATATTGAACTCTGTCTCTTGCTGTCGTAGGGCGTCAATGGCTGCCATTACCTGGGCATAAGAGCCAGAGCCATCCGGGTAGATGCGATACCGGTTATGCACCTGCTCCGGCCCATCCAGGCTGACACCTACCAGGAAGTGATATTGAGCTAAAAACGCCGCCCACTGCTCGTCGATTACAACGGCATTGGTCTGCAGACTGTTGATTATCTGCTGGCCGGGCGGGGCCATCTGTTGTTGCAGTTGCACTACCCGCCGATAAAAATCCAGGCCCATCAGGGTCGGCTCTCCGCCCTGCCAAGCGAATGAAGTTGGCTCATTCATTGCTAAGGCCTGGCGAGTCAGTTCCTGGAGAACTTGATCGGACATTCGGGGGTGGGAAGTCTCCGGGTAGAGGCTGGCCTTGGGCCGATAGAAGCAGTAAGTGCAAGCTAAATTACAGTCAGCCGAGGTCGGTTTTATCAGAACTTGCGGCATCAGATGCTCCTATCGCTTGAGGCTGGTATCTGTGGTAGAGGTCTACTCAGGAACCTCACGGGCATTCGCTTGTCTAATATTTTGTTGATTACATCATACGCAAGTGCTGCAAGTGAGTCAATCGGTTCACGCTGCTGTGCCCAGTGATGACCTGTCCGCTGATGCGGTTGACATGTATATGCTTAATATGATAATATATTTTTGGTATAGTTACGCCAGGGCATTGGGTACTTTCCAATACATGATAAAGCAGCCAACCAACGGATCTACCAAGGGGGCACTTTGTAAGCCAAAAATCTAAGTGAGCCTCTGCGTGGCGAAGAGCGAAAAGTCCTCACGGAGGGTCACTTTTATGATAGGCTACCGACAATACGATAGCATGTGCACATATACCGATTGGGAGGGATATTATGAAGAAGCATACGTTGTTGATGGTAGTAGTCGTAGCAATGGTCGTTGCCTATGTGCAGGTTGGCCCGGCCGCTGCTGATGATAGCTGGGCAGACCGGGTCAGTATCAGTGGCTATTTCCAGGCCCGGTACGAAGGTTCAGACGTTGGCGAAGATGACTTTGACCTGCGCCGGATGTACATCACTATGCTGATCGATGCCAACGAGCGTACCCAGGGAGTCATTACCTGGGCGCGGATTGGCCCCGACCCCATTGAGACTTCCAGTACCGACTGGTGCAACATCTTTGTGAATTATGCAGTCTCCGATGTGTGGACGGCCACTGTGGGCCAGGCACCAACGCACTTTGGTTTGGAATGTGAGCAAGGCTCTGCAGCTCGGATGGCCCTGGAGCGGGCGGCTATGCTGGAAGGTGGCGGAAGCCGGCCCTTTGGCCTTTATTTCGCGGGCCCGTGGGACCGGGGTCTGTGGCTCACGCGTACTCCCCAAGGCACCGAGCCTCATCTGACGCTGGGGATTATGAACGGACAGTTCCGAGGCGGCGACAAGAACAATAATAAGACCGTCTCAATTGATGCCAAGTGGAACCCCGCTTGGGGTCAGTTCGGAGTCAGTTGGCTGGACGGGGAGTATACCGACGGCCTGAGCGTCACTACTGATCGGCAGGCGTTGTTGGGCTTCCTACGCTGGGATGAGCCCAATTGCCGATGGGCTTTGCAGGGCGAGTATCTGGAAGGAGAACTGTTTGGCTGTGACATTAACGGGTATTACGGCCAGGTAGAATACTCGGGCTTCAACCCGGGCGGAACCGGGTTTGTCAAGTACGAGGAATACGACCCCGATGATGCCACGGCGGGTGACACCTATGAGGCATTGCATTTCGGCTATGCTCAGTGGTTGGATCCCAACAACGAAGTAACCGTGCAGTATACCGATGCCGATAACGGGTGCATCAGCAGTGACGAATTCGGCCTGCAGTGGCAGTTCGGATTCAAGTAGTGTAGGTCATGGACGGCTCGGGACATACGAGTCGCCTTATCATAAGCGGTAATCTATGGCCTCGTCCGGGGCAGCACAGGGGGCGAGCAGGTGTATGTACTTATAGTTCGGTCCACCTGGCTTCACCGGACGAGGCTGCATTTTTTTGGTCTAAATCTGTCCCCAGAATATAGTACCGTCCAGGAAGCGAAATAATGAGCTCCTTATTGCTCTCCGGCAATGAAAGTATTGCTCAGGGGGCGTATGAAGCGGCGGTCGGTTTTGCCAGTGGCTATCCAGGTACCCCCTCCTCCGAAATCCTGGCTACCTTAAGCGAACTTACCGGTGTGCCCGTACAATGGGCACCCAACGAAAAGGCTGCCTTAGAGGCGGGGTTAGGCGCGGCACTGGCCGGAGCCCGCGCCTTAGTTACTATGAAGCACGTGGGCCTGAACGTGGCGGCTGATCCCCTGTTTACTGCTGCCTACACCGGAGTTGAAGGCGGACTGGTGGTGGTAACCGCCGACGACCCCGGGATGCACAGCTCCCAGAACGAGCAAGATAACCGCCACTATGCCTTTGCTGCGGGCATTCCTATGCTTGAGCCGACCGACTCCCAGGAGGCTTTAGAGTTTACTCGGCGGGCGTTTGAGCTTAGTGAGCAATTTGATATTCCTGTCCTGGTACGCACTACCACGCGGCTGAGTCATACCAAGTGTGTAGTAGACCCCGGAACACCCCCGCAACTGCAGCGAACCTACGAGCCGACCGAAGATTCCGTTAAGTATGTCATGATCCCTGCTCATGCGCGGCAGCGCCACGCAAATTTACTGGAGCGGATCAGTGACCTGACTGCGGTCAGTAACCAAGGCCCGTTCAACCGCATCCAGCCGGGCGAGGCGCGCCTGGGTATTATCGCCTCGGGCATTGGGTATCAGTTTGCCCGCGAAGCCGTGCCAGATGCCAGTTTCCTGAAGATCGGTATGCCTTTCCCTTTTCCCACTGAGTTGGTCAAGCAGTTCGCCAATAGCGTGGATCGGCTGGTAGTATTTGAGGAGCTTGACCGGGTAATTGAGCAGCAAGTGCGGGCCGCCGGGATCGAGTGCGGGGCTAAGCCGGACTCAATGCTGGCCGGCGAGCTATCTCCAGACGCGGCCGAGAGGGTTATCCTCGGCGGGACGTCACCCCCATCTACCTCTGCGGTATCGGTGCCTGGGCGGCCCCCAGTGATGTGCGGCGGATGTCCCCATCGCGCCGTGTTTTATATCCTGAAAAAACTGGGTGCCTACGTCACTGGTGATATCGGTTGCTATACTCTCTCAGTTCTACCGCCCCTTGAAATACTCCAAACCTGTCTGTGCATGGGGGCCGGGGTTGGTCAGGCGCATGGTATCTCCCAGGTATACACAGGCGACCGTCCTATTGTGGCGGTAATCGGTGACTCTACCTTCGTTCATTCGGGGATTACCGGACTTATCAATATGGTCTACAACCAATCGTCCGCCACGGTGGTGATTCTGGATAACCGGACCACGGCTATGACCGGCGGACAGAACCATCCGGCTACCGGACTGAACCTACGCGGCGAACCGGCCCCGGAACTGGACCTGCCTGGCTTGTGTCGGGCCGTAGGTGCAGATCAAGTGCAGGTCGTTGACCCGTACGATCTGAAGCAGTTAGAGCAATCATTACGCGAAGCGACCGAGACCGATCAGCTCTCGGTAGTAATTGCGCGCCGCCCGTGTGTATTGATCGCTGACAAAGAAGCAGGCACGCTGGAGCTGGACACCGAGGCTTGTGTGGCCTGTGGGATGTGTTTGGACTTAGGATGTCCCGCCCTTGTCCAAGATAATAATACTGAGGAGCGCTGCCCGGAAATTCACAGCAGCCTTTGTAACGCCTGCGGGGTGTGCGTGCAGATCTGTCCTCGCGACGCACTAAAGATTATTTGATAGAGCTGTGATATAATCAGTTACCATACTCGGGTCGTCTGGAGCTGGTCAGCAGGATTGCGGCCAGGATGCCGCTCATAGCGTATGAATAAACGCAAGTCAGGTTCAATAGTTTTAACCGGAGTAGGCGGTCAGGGCGTGTTGACGGCGGCGGAAATCATTGCCCAGGCCTGCCTGTTAGAAGGTTATGATGTCAAAAAAAGCGAAATACATGGTATGGCCCAGCGGGGGGGTAGCGTGGTCAGCCATGTGCGCTACTCGGGAGTAGGCGCAGTGGCCTCGCCTTTACCGGCGCGGGGAAGCGTTGATCTGCTGGTCGGTTTCGAGCTCCTGGAGGCTGTTCGGGCTTTGGATTGGCTGGCGCCGGACGCTACAGCGGTGGTTAATCATCTGCTCCTGGCGCCACCGGCGGCCCAGACGGGTCAGATTTGCAGCCAGCAGGACTACTTGACAGTCATTGAAAAAAATGTAAATGCAGCTATAATAGTCAATGGGGAGGAACTGGCGCGGCGGGCGGGGAATATCCGTACTGCTAATACGGTTATCATCGGAGCAGCGGCGCCGTTTTTGCCTATCTCACTGGATAATTGGCAACAAGCGGTAGAAGTCTCAGTGCCACGAGGCACCGGAAAGAGCAACTGGGAGGCCTTCAAACTGGGCCGTTCGGTAGCCGCCGCTAACGATCAACAGAAGGACGATAGAGTATGATTTGGGATGTATGAGTAGTGATGAACGCCAGGCTATTCAGGTCAAGCGCTTACAAGCAATGATCGGTCGAGTGAAGGGAGTTGTCCCCTTCTACAATCGCGTTCTGACTGAGGCGGACATTAATCCCCAGGACATAACCAGCCTGGATGACCTGGCCGAGTTGCCCTTTACTACTAAGGATGACTTACGCCAGAATTATCCGTATGGAATGTTT
>JALGTV010000075.1 GCA_029821215.1 Candidatus Zipacnadia bacterium
GGAAGGCTCGCAGATAGCCCGCGCCCTGGCGGCTGCCGACTTGACCTTCAGTTATCACAATCACTATTGGGAACTGCAAAAACAAAATCATCGCACTGGACTGCAAATTCTGCTGGAGGACAGCGACCCTGAGGTATTTTTCTTCGAGATTGATACTTACTGGATTCAGTATGCCGGCGGCGACCCTGCTGCTTGGATCCGAAAAATGAAGGGCCGTATCCCGCTGGTGCATCTTAAAGACATGGGAATTCGCGACACTGAGCCTACTACCTTTGAGATAGGGGAGGGGAACCTGAACTGGCCGGCAGTACTACAAGCCTGCCAGGAAGCCGGGGTACAATGGTATATCGTGGAACAAGACTGGTGCCCTGGAGATCCATTTGCTAGCATTGCCACCAGCTATCGCAACCTCCGTGGGATGGGTCTGACTTAGGGCTATTCATCTCGGACGGCCGCCAGGCGAGTGGCGACATCGTCCCAGTTGATGACGGTGAAGAAGCCCTCGGTGAACTCAGCCCGGCGGTTCTGGTACTGCAGGTAATAAGCGTGTTCCCATACATCCAGCACGAGGATCGGAGTTACGCCCCACTGGGCTAGATTCTCGTGCTTTTCGGCTTGCAGAATCACCAGTTGCGAGCGCAGCGGCTGCCAGGCCAGCAGCCGCGCTGACATCGCTGACCATCAATTCCAGGGTCTCACTGTGGTGCAGTATCACAAGAGCAGCAGAGGGTCAGTGAACTCCTCGTATGTATCTGGCTTTATGTCAGTAACCTACTCAATGATCGCCTTGGTATGTTCGACTATGCCTTTGACGCCTGCTTGCATCTTGAGTTGTTCGTAGGCGTCCTTGTCGTTCAGATATGCATGGATGGGACATAGCACCTGCCTAGGAGCCTGTCGGAGAACTTCTTGCCTGCGCCCAAATATATTATGATGTGGGTATCATGAAAAGATTTAGAGACTATGTCCCCGATCAGCAGCTGCTACTGCCGCCTGACTTCAATGACTGGCTGGAAGAGGGGCATCTGGCCTATTTTATCCGTGACGTGGTCAGGGAGCTGGATCTTTCGGCGATCTACGACGATTACCACTCTGACCGCGGAGGGCAGCCGGCTTACGATCCCCAGATGATGGTTAGCCTGCTTTTGTATGGCTATTGTGCGGGTATGCCCAGCTCCCGAAAGATTGAAAAGGCCACCTACGAGCAGGTGCCTTTCCGGGTGCTTACCGCCAACCAGCATCCCGACCACGATACCATCTGCACCTTCCGGCAGCGCCATCTGGAGGCGCAGGCAAGCGGGGCGACGAGGACGCTGAGGGGGATGATACGCCGGAAGCTACTGGGCCCCTGAACCGCGACAGTGCTATTGTGCAAATTCATAACGACCATTGGGCCGGTATTCCGACAGACTAGTAGCTGTAACATTCACGCCATACAGTCCCCTATGGGTCTTCTCGGAGACAAGTTAATGGCGGCGGGCGGCAGTCCTCAATCCCAGATTGAGAACTTGACTGCTTCAGGAGCGCCCATACGCGGACCAGCTTGTCGAGACGCAACAAAGTTCACTAAGCGGAAAGAGGAATAGGACAGCCAGCGGATTGGGGAGACTTCCGTCTTCCACCACTAGGTTCATCTGGGCCGGGGCACGGCGGGCAATAGACGCGAACAACCGGCTGCAGTGGAAGTGGAGCTGGCTGGCACCGCATCAAATCTCCAGGGCATCCGCATAGACCAGTCGCCGACCAGTTTCCAACCGCAGTGCAGTTAGAATGCCAGCCTGCACATTATCGGTGAACAGCAGCTCGTACTCCTTGATTATCAGTCGGAAGCGCTGCGATCCGCGTTGGGCGGGGAGGGTTACCGTGCCGCTCCAGGTGGGCATGCGCCGAATACCCTTCTGTCGTTGAAGGGTAAAGACCTCGTCAGAAGCCGGCATCCATCCTGGGGCCCCGGACGACTTCGGCAATTTCTTCTGGACGCTGACCTCCATTTGGCTGCCCCCGCTTCCGACGTCAGAAGCCGCGTAGGTCGGCCCGGTTATGGTCACGGTGAGCTTGGTCTGGTCGCGCGAATCGAAGACGACGGTAGCCGAACGGTCGGGCGCGAGCTGGGCGAAGTCAGCCAGAACTACTCCGGAGAGCTTAACATCTGCCTGGGGGCCCTTGACCGACATAGGTTGATAGCGCGCCAGAGCCATACGCACGAAGGGGAAGTAAGCCTCGCCGGGGTCAATCTCAATATCGCAGTACCACAACTGGCGGTTTTCGTCGTAGCCGACCTGGTGACCAGCCACTGCCACAGTTATACCGGGCATCTCCTCCAGGGTCAGGCCAGACTCCGTAGTTTCTGCCAATGTAAACGCATCCAGTGGCGGAGCTGCGCTACTCACTGCAGCCGACTTCCACAAGGGATCCTGCCCCCACAAGGTCACGTGCCGGGCCAGACGCTCCGTGTCTATCGCAACCCTTAGCATGGTGAGTACCCGCTGCTGCGGGGGCTGATACAGGACCACTCCCAGCAGCTCCCCGTCCCCTGAGGAGTACCAGGGCCGCTCCAGATATACGCGGAGGCCACCACCAGTCCGCGTGCTGACTAACTCCTTTGCAGTCTTATCGCGTTTCCAGCCAAAAGTAGGTATGACGTACAACACTTTCGGCGGTGAGGGGCGGGCGGAGCTGAGCACATCTACTGCCGTCTCCTGAGAGGTGCGAGTTAGATCAAGCTTGCCAGTAGTCACATCGTCGGGGTCAAAGTACTCGCGGAAGCGGCTGGTAGCGACCGCTGTGTACTTTACCCGGCGGTACTTGGTATCACCGAATTCATGACGCCGCTGAATGTCTATATTCGTGTCTTCCGGTTGCACCGGTACCTCGCCCACATCTGCCTTCCCTGAAAGTGTACCGGGTCGGGGTTCGGTAAGCGCATCAATTGGCTCCTCCCACTCGGCCTGGATGTCCAGCTTCGCCGTACTCTTCCCACTGATGGGCATCTGGTCGAGGAGGGTGGCATAAGTGGCACCGATTTCCTTGGAAGCAGTAGGGTGTTGCCACTTGGGGATTATTAGGGGCTGCTGCACGGCGTGGACGACCACGATGCGACGGTGGGGCGTAAGCATCCAGTGCCGGCCGTCTTCGGCTTCCTCTTTGAGTTGGGTGACCTGCTTGACCTGGACCTGGCTCAGGTTGACTTGAGTCATCCACTGGGGCATCTTTTGTGTCTCGTGCAATTGCCGGAACACCTGCATCCTCTGCGCCTTGGGCAGCTGGGCCTGTCGGATAGCCGGTGCCGCTATCCCCTCAGTGATCCAGCGCCACACCCCCAGGCGGGGCAGCTCTTGGCGCGCGGTGTAGGTGCTGATGATAATCTCACCGGTTTCTGCCTTGGGCAGAGGCACATATAGCACTCGGCGTTCGTGAACGAAAACGGCCTCAGTTTTGCCATCGGGATGCTCATACAGCCGCAGGTGGAAGGGCTTTAGGTTCGGCCACGTACCGTCAAAGGGAATCCGCAGGACCTGCTCCGGGGCGTCCTCGCCCGCAAATAGTGGCTTGAACCGGATGAGGACCCCCTTGGCCAGGGGGTCGGGTAGGTACGGTATTTCCAGTTGAGCAACGTCGTAGGCATCTGCCAGCGACTTATCCCGGTTGACAATCAGGTTGTAGGTGGCGGCATCGCCCTTCATGCCTTCGGGGCCGTCGAACATCCCGTGCGTTTCGGCCATCAACTGTGAAGTCTTCGGTGGAGCCGCATGGCGCTGCGAGCGTTCCTGCCCGACAACGTTGTCCTTCGACGGGTTATCATTGAAGCTGCGGATTACCATTCGTTCCACAGACTCACCCGGCGAGTCCGCCAGCTCGGTGCGCGGCACCAGTACGGGAGCGGCCAGTGGCTGGTGGCGGAAATAGGTAAGTGAGTCAGTGGCGGCTGAGTCGTCGGCTTCCTCCAGAGAGAGGCTATTACCGGCCAGGTCTACAGCGCGGGCCCGCAGGCGATATTCACTGCCAAAGCGTAGCCGGGGTAAAGAACCCTCCGCGGCCGCGAAACTGGCCTCCAAACCAAAGGCCGGCGTCGGCGGGCCAGAGTCTTCTGATTCTACAGCCCTTCCCGGCCGCGGTGCGCACAGGCTCCAGCCTTGCCAGCGGAACAACACTTCGTGTACGCGCAGGTCGGAGGAGCCGTCCGGTGCCTCAGTGGCCGCCGTAGATACCCAGCCTTCATCCTCAAGGGTCAGTTTCAATCCCGATTCGGTGAACCGGTAGGTACCTACCCGGCGACATAGCGAGTGCCACTGGTCACTGGCGGCGTCCCACACATCCGGCCGGTAGCCTCGGACGAGATCCTCAGCATAAAGGGATAGGTCGTCGTCCCGCTTCTGGACGACCGCCAGGTTAAGAGCAGCAGAACGCTGCAGGATGTTGGCCAAGTTGACGGCCCGATTGACGCGGGCCACCCAAATACCCGCGGAGCGCAGCGCAGGTAAGGCCGCTTCCTCGGGCTCCGGCTCGGCCGCTATTTCGCTTTCTTCTGCCGCTTCTCCGGCAACTTTCAACCGCGGGGCGGTCCCCAAGGCTCGGGTCTGGAGCGTTCGGGCCTGGAGTCTCAGCGCGGGCGTTAGAGTCACTTTGGTCGCCAGGTCCATAGTCTTGAGCGCTGCCCCGTCCACGTCGAATTGGCCCACTTCGAAAAGCTCGTCGTCATCAAGCCGTAACATGCCGTCGCGAAGGTCACCACCCGCGGGGCCAGGTCGAGCGCGGAAGACCTGCTTGGTGAGCACACAGTAAGTCCGCGGCGTCACGTCGCTGTGATCCGTACCCAGCTCTGAGTTCCACTGGGGCAAGACGCGGACAGTACCAGCGCCTACCAGAGCCGGATCAAAAGGCACTTCCAGGTCAATCACTAATCCTAATCGCCGCATCAACTGTGGGTAGGCACCCAGAGAAGACAGGATGCGGTGAAAATCAATGGACTCGACCAACTGATGCACGTTGGGCATCGCCGCCCGTCTGAGAAGCTGGGGGTGGTGGAAAGCCTTGACCTGCTGGAAATCAACCGTCGCCGGCTCAACACCGGCCAGTGGAGCGGTAGGTTGGGCTTTGGCAGCCTTGCCCAAAACGGCTCGCCTGGAAGTTGGTGCCTCGTAGCTGGGGTTCTGGACGGCTTTGAGCGGGGCAGTCCGAATGCGACTGGTAAGTGCGCTGGAGATCTGGGCACTACGCTCGGGGGGCACCGCAATGTGCTGAAACAGTTGGCGTACGCCCTGTAAACGCTGATTTTCGGGCGTCAGCCGCGGGATATTGACCGGTGATTCAATAGCAACGTTGGTATACACTTCTTTCAGTCGCGACATCACATTGCGAATGGGGAAGGAGTGAATGAGGCGCTTGGACAGGTCGGGGAACTGGTACGGCTTGACATAGGTGTCTGCGTCAAACAGGTTCCCCCACAGCTCAGCAGGCGGCGGATCGTCCGGTGAGGGGATGCGTACCGCCGGCATCGCTGGCCGGCCCGCAAATTCGACAGAGAACTGGATTTCCCCTACCTGCTCTGGCCAGGTCAGAAAATCTGGGAACTGGGACAGCGTAGGGTGAGCGCCTTCATCGGTTTGCAAGCGCGGCGAGACAAAGACCGATAGCTGCACCCGTGCGTCGTCGGCTCCCGGCCCACCAGTGACGCCATTAGGTAAGGCTGTCCACATTACGCTCTGTTTTTTCATACTGAGCATCCTTTCAAGCAAATGCCTTGCAGTAAGCGATCCAGTCTGCCTCGTCTATAAGGTCCTCAAAGCTTGGGGACTGTAGCGAGCTGACCAGCTTGGGTGAAGAGGCACTAAGTATGCGAGTAGCAGGCTGGTCGGGAAGGGCAGCCAGACGGATGCCATCCAACTGGGAGTGTCCGCCTGGTGAGCCGGCAAACTGCCGCTCTACGGTCAGCGTCACACTGATGCTGAAGAACAGGATTTCGATTTCTACGGTCAGCTTGGCCTGGCCCCACACACGGTTCCCTTCAGTCTGGTAGGTCAGGGACATATAGAACTCCATAGATAGGGTGATAATCCCCAACACCTCTAAGGAGCCACCCATCCGCAGGTACCCCATCAACTGTGCCTCTCCATCCTCCCACTTATAGTAAACCCCGGCCATTACGTACACTCCCCCACTGGCCACGCCGATGTTCATCGAGAAGTTGCCGCCAAATTCGAACGATGCCTCTAACAGGGCCAACCCGTTAGGTGTAAGCTCCATAGCAAAGAAGCCGCCACCACCGAACATAGAGACCGTGAGGAGGAAGGGATTCTCCCGACTGCAGAAGGCAAAGCGCAGCCGGAGGGGATCGCCAACGAAGGGCAGCGTCAGGCCCGCCGATAGCGTCATGTTCTGGAGGCTGAATACGCCCACGCCTACGGATGGAATAGGCAGGGTGTAGCCCAACTTGATGCCACTGGGGCTAATATCCAGATTAGGCGGATCACTGAAGCCATCCATGGGGATAAGCTCGCTCAAGGTATTTATGAACTTGAGGGGGCCCCCGAACTTGATGTCCTTGACCTTGGCACTTACGTCGAGCTTTTTCCCGGTCTGCGCGAGGAAGCTGATTTTGCTGAACGCGACCCGTATGAAGTAGTCAATGCTCCCCATGGGAATCAAGTTAAGGGCAAAATTGGATAGCTTGCCCTCAACCTTGCTCATTGACTCCTTACCCGAGAGTTCAGCGCGTAGCATCGCAGTGATCGTTAGGGCCGTGCTGCTATCGGCGGCAAATATGGGCTTGCCGACGGCGGGGAAGGACTTGACCTCGGGGCTCCACTTCAACTGAGTGACTGCCGCCTCGGGCAGTCCGTTCGCATCGCGCTCGACGTGCGAGGTCAGTTTAGGAATCTGGTCGTCGCCGAATATCTCCTTGACAATGTCCTTCAGCAGAACAGCTCCCAACATCTTCGCGCTATCGGCGAAGAAACTTTGTGGATTGAAACTACCGCCGGCAAAATCCGACGGGCTGCCCCCCACCGGTCCATGCTTGCGCGAGAGGCCCGTGATGTCCATATCAGGAGTCGCCATGCCGCCGGACTGGTCCGCGCCGAACTGCAGTGGCACGGCATCAACTAATTTAGCGAAGACCTCGCCTTTGTTCTTGGATGTATGCCAGCCATTGTCAGCGTACGCGGAGTCTATCTCGATGCTGGCGCTTCCGCCGCTCCCGGTTACTTGGGCAACTGCCGGTATGCGTACTTCCGCCCGCGCCAGTGTTGGATAGCCACACGGCTGGTTTTGCTCTTCGAACTGTAGGGCGGGTATGGAGACGGCGGGGGCGGTTGTCTCGGCGCCGAAGATAATCGCCTCAGCCTCCAGACTGGTATCGCCCGGCTTCTGCGCACTGCTATCGGCGAAGGCGACCTTCTGGCCAGACATCGCGGCCCGCCGCCGACTTTCATCAGCTCGGGCAGGATCATTGTAATACTCCACCACATTTGACATAACGCTCTTGTCAAAGGCCAGGCCAAACTCGTGCCCGGGAACATTCTCCACGCCAATGAAGATGAGCGGTATGGAAAAATCGCACTCCTGGCCGTCCCAGTCCTCGGCGGTAATCTGGAACCGAAAGTCCTGATTGGCGACCCGCACCCAGAAAGCAGACTGGGGCGAGGGACCAGTGCCGGGCACTTTGCTATCCTCTGGCTTGTCCAGATTGGGGGTTACCAGGGTGGTAATCCGCACGCGGCGTAACGGCATACGTCGGCCGTCATTGGGCTCGCCAAAGGCGGGATAGGTCTTCTCCGGCTCGCGCACGACGATAAACATACGCTGCCGCAGGTAGGCAAT
>JALGTV010000076.1 GCA_029821215.1 Candidatus Zipacnadia bacterium
TAAAGTCATCAATAGTATTCAGCAGGCCCTAAATGGGAAGGCATGAGGGATTGTGGACGGCATTGTGCGGGTAGTGAAGCCTCCCGGTATGACCTCGCACGAAGTGGTTGGCTATGTGCGTAGCCTGTGGGGAGTGAAGGCGGGCCATACCGGCACCCTGGATAGGGCCGCAGCGGGATTGTTAGTCCTATGCGTCGGCTCGGCTACCCGACTGGCCCAATACCTGGTAGCCTGCGACAAATCCTATCGGGCGGAGATAACTTTTGGCATCAGCACTACAACTTATGATGCCGAGGGAGCAGTTACCCAGCAGCGCTGCGTACCTTATCTAACCGCCGAGCAAGTCCAGACAGCCTTAGGCGGGTTTACCGGATCGGTTCCCCTCCAGGTGCCGGCCTATTCGGCGATGCGCCGGGATGGGGAAAGACTCTACCAGCGGGCCCGGCGCGGGGAGCAAGTTGACCTACCTGTCCGACAGGTCCAGATACACCGATGGGAGCTAATAGAGTTTGTCCCGGGTGACTATCCGCGGGCAGTGACTGAAATTGAATGTAGTGCCGGCACTTATGTGCGTTCCCTGGCGGTAATGATAGGCGAGCGGCTATCCGTACCTGCTTATCTATCCTTTCTGGTTCGCACGCGAGTGGGATCTCATCATTTGGCCGCCGCCGTCACCTTAGAGGAATTGACCAACCTGACCAATCAGGCCATAGCACAAACCGTGATAGTACCGCCCGCTGAGGCTGTTGCGCATCTACCCCAGGTGGTGGTAGATGCGCCGATAGCCAGTTACTTGCGGCACGGTACCGCCCAGGAAATACAGCCGCAGAGCACTCAGCCGCCAGCCCAGGCCGCCATACTGACCAAGGACCATAATCTGCTGTGCATAGCTGAAGTGGAGGAGAGCAATGGGCGGTGGCGGCTCCAGCCGCGGACGGTGCTAAGCCCCAGTGCCGGCCAGCTAACCGAGGAAAACCGGTGAGAGTTATCCAACAATTAGACAGTTCCGAACTACAGCCAACCCAGCGAGTAGTATGTGTGGGGGCGTTTGATGGCGTCCATCGCGGCCATCAGGCGGTATTGAGCACGGCGGCTACAGTGGCGGAGAATTATGAAGCCGATTACACCGTGTTGACTTTTGAGCCAGTACCGGTTGAAGTATTCAGCCCCCATAATAGTTACAATATTCGTCTGAGTCTGAAACAGGAGCGGGAGCAGCAGCTATCCAAGTTGGGAGTGGATACTGTGGTGGTCGCCAGTTTTGATGATTGTCTGCAGCAAACCTCGGCCTATGACTTTGCTAACCAGTGGTTGCGAGAACGGTTGGGAGCGCAAGTGGTGGTAGTGAGCGAAAACCACACCTGGGGAGCCGGCGGAGAAGCTGACATTGCCGCAATTAAGCAGTTAGGAGCCGAGCTGGGATTTGCCGTACAGGTTGTCCCCCTGGTCAACTATCACAACCAGCCGATTTCCAGCAGCCAGATACGCCACCTACTGTGGACTGGTCAGGTCTCCCCGGCGGCTCAGTTGCTGGGCCGAGCTTATGCTGTCTCTGGTACAGTACAGTCGGGTGAAGGGCGCGGCCACCAACTGGGCTTTCCTACTGCCAACCTCCTCATCCCCGAGGCCAAATTAGTGCCCAGCCCCGGGGTATATACCGGCTTGGTCCAGGGACAAAGGCTGGGGCCACCTCCAGTGAGCAACAGCAATCACGTCGGCTGGCCCGCCGCGATCAGTATAGGTGGGTCGCCCACCTTCACCGAAACTGCTGACCGTCGGCAGGTGGAAGTCCATCTGTTGGACTTTGAGGGGGATTTGGTGGATGCGACCATCACGGTCAGCTTTATGGACCGCTTGCGTGACCAACACGTCTTTAATACTAAGGCGGCGCTCAAGACGCAGATTGCTGCCGACATAACTGAGTTACGGCTAAGGCTGAAATGGTCCGACGAAATGCAGCCCCCGGTTCCCGCCGACCGTTGACAATCCGCGGGGTATTTCTTATACTGACTAAGGAACAGCTTGAGCAGTGGGGCCGGAGGGGCCAGGCTGGCGCCACCGTCGCTGGGCTGGTTGTTTTGTTGTGCTGTTGAAAACGCGTAGCGCAGGTTCTTAACCTGCACGACACAGCCAAGCCGGGTTGCGGTTCGGCAAGCTCACCGTCCTGAGCCTGCTGCAGGAGAGAATCCCGCCTACGCGACCAGGAATAAGAAAGTCAAACCTGCGCCATAAGTGGAGTCACACTGTGTTTGAAGCTCTTACCGAAAAACTACAACAGGCCTTTCGCCATCTGAGCAGTCGGGGCAAACTGACCCCGCGCGATGTGCGCGACGGACTGAAAGAAGTGCGGCTGGCGCTACTGGAGGCCGACGTCCATTATCAGGTGGTTAAGGACTTTCTTAATGAGGTACAGACCGAAGCCTTAGGCGAGGAAATTCTTGACGGGCTTAACCCGACCCAGCAGATAGTCAAGATTGTTCATGAGCACTTAGTGAAGCTATTAGGTGAGGAAGCGGTACCACTTGACTTTGCCTCTACCCCACCTACTATCATTATCTTAGCCGGGCTCCAGGGTAGTGGCAAGACTACAACAGCAGGCAAATTGGCCCTGCATCTTAAAGAGGAGGGCTACCGCCCCCTGTTGGCGGCTACTGACGTGTACCGCCCGGCAGCCATTGAGCAACTGCAGCAGGTAGGTGAGCAAGTGGAGACCGAGGTCTTCGCCATGGGCGAGAATGACCCGGTCAGCATTGCTCGGGCCGCGGTCGGCCATGCCCAGTCCAATAACCTTGATCCGGTCATCATAGACACTGCTGGTCGGCTGCATCTGGATGAGGCAATGATGACTGAAATCCAGCAGATTGAAGATAGCTTCCCGGAGACCGAGACGCTGCTGGTTATTGATGCTATGACTGGCCAAGACGCCATCAACGTTGCCCGACAGTTCGGCCAGCAGTTGACCTTAGACGGACTTATTCTGACTAAATTAGACAGTGATGCTCGGGGCGGCGCTGCCTTGTCGGGCCGCGCAGTTACTGGGGTACCGATAAAATTTGTAGGGACGGGCGAACAGTTAGCCGCATTGGATGTCTTCTACCCAGACCGCATGGCTCAGCGGATTCTGGGAATGGGCGATGTTCTCAGCCTGGTCGAGAAGGCCCAGCAGACCATTGATGTTGAAGAAGCCCAGCAGCTTCAGCAAAAGCTGGCGGCGGCTGAGTTTGACCTGGAAGACTTCCGCCAGCACCTGAACCGGGTGCGAAAGATGGGGCCGCTGGATCAGATTCTGAAGATGATTCCCGGTGTAGGACAAGTGCCGGGGCTAGCCGCCGATGATTTTGACGAGCGCGAACTGGATTTGGTGGAGGCCATTATTAACTCTATGACTCCTGCCGAGCGCCGCCGTCCCGATATCCTCAACGGCAGTCGCAAGCGGCGTATTGCCCACGGCAGCGGCACCCGGGTTCAGGATGTTAATATCGTACTCAAGCAGTACCGCCAGTTATCTAAGATGATGCAGTCATTGAGTCAAGGCGAACAAGTACAGATCGGAGGATTGCGCCTGGGCGGCAGGTAAGTAGCTCTCGTCCAGCATAGTCCCCTGTTCACTGGGAAAGGAGCAGTTTAAGTTGGCAACACGGATTAGACTAAAACGTATCGGCGCCCGCAAGCAACCTCACTATCGAGTGGTGGTGGTCGGCCAGCGCAAACCGCGCGACGGTCGCACGGTTGAGGAGATTGGTCACTATAATCCCCGCACCGAACCGCCCGTAATCAACATAGATGAGGATCGGGCCCTGCACTGGTTAATGTTGGGGGCTCAGCCTTCAGACACAGTCAGATCACTTCTCAAGCAGACCGGGATTATGGAGACTTTTCGTCAGACCCAGCGCCGGTCGGCGGGCACATAGCACCTGTCGCTTCAGTTACAAGCGAGGAGTATGGCATGCAAGCACTCGTTGAGTATTTGGTAAAAGCCATTGTCGAGAATCCCGAAGCCGTTACGGTCACTGCGGTCAATCAGGGACAGATGACTGTCTATGAGGTTGCCGTCGCTGACGACGACATAGGCCGGGTCATTGGCCGTCACGGACGCACTGCCGAAGCCCTGCGCACCATTCTTAAGACGGCCAATCGCAACCGGCAGGGTGAGGTAACCATAGAGATCCTTTCATAATGCAAATTAGCCTCTCCCGGTCCAGCCCAAGCGCCGGGAGCAGGAAGCGGAGGTATTGCCCATGGGCGTTATTGTCAAACGCAAAGTAATATTGCGAGCCATCGTCACCGACCAACTTAAGCAGGAGTTAGATGAAGAACTCCAGCGGGGGATTGACGAGATTGACCAGCGTATTCGCCAGCTCGATTTTCGCACCCAGCCCTACATTACCGACCTGCAGCGCACTAATATCCAGCAGGCGATAGCCTTTCGTAAGCAGGTAGAAGCCGAAAAACAGCGCCATCAGCAGCTTCGCAGTACCCTTCAGGAGCGCAAACAACAGGTCCAGGAGCTAAAAGATGGCGACGAGATTATTCGCGGCACCCTGGAAAGTGATGTTGAAGTCAACGAAGGGGACAATCTAACCGAGTTGCTGGGTGGGGTGGAAATCGTTATCAAGGACGGCCAGGTGATGGAGATACGTCAGCGCCGCCCAGCCGAAGTAGAAGAGGAAGAAGCCCCCCAGATTATCACCGATGTGTCCAGGGTATCTGATATGGGTCTTGATGTCTCCAGCCAGCAATAGTGGTGTAAGTGTGCTGCCGGGACACGGGAGAAAGTGCGGGGATTTGCCGAGATTGTTAATGGTGACGCGGCTTTAGGCCCAGTGGGTTAAGACGGGAATTACCATGCATATTGACGTCGTGACGATATTCCCAGAGTTCTTCACTGCGCCGCTGTCGGTGAGTATACTGGCGCGGGCCCAGCAGGAGGGGCTGTTGGTGGTAGAAGCGCACAACCTGCGCGATTTTACTGATGACAAACATCACGTGGTTGACGATTATCCTTATGGAGGTGGGCCGGGCATGGTTATGAAGGCCCCGCCCTTCATAGATGCAGTGCGCCATCTGCAGGAACGTGCTCCTGAGGGGACACCGGTGATATTTTTTACCCCGCAGGGCCAGCCATTAACGCAAACCAAAGTCCAACAGCTCTCCGGACGCCCTCACTTGATATTGCTCTGTGGCCATTACGAAGGGGTGGATGAACGGGTGCGGCAGGCGGTAGTGACCGAGGAGATTTCCCTGGGCGACTACGTACTGACCGGTGGCGAACCCGCCGCGATAGTTCTGATTGATGCGGTGGCTCGGTTGCTACCGGGAGTGCTGGGCAACGACAATTCACTGGAAAGTGAATCTTTTAGCCGAGGCTTGCTGGAGCATCCTCATTACACCCGGCCGGCGGCCGTGGGAGCGATGACCGTGCCCGAGGTGCTGCTCAGCGGCCATCATGAGCAAATACGCCGCTGGCGACGCCAGCAGTCCCTGCGCCGCACTATGCAGCGCCGACCCGACTTGCTATCTGCTGCCCAGTTGACCGAAGAAGACCAACAGTTGTTGGCGGAGATCAACCAGCAACTCAATCAACATACTCCCGCCACCACAAAAGTAGTCACCGATGCCTGATTAGAATATAGAGGAGATTTACCGATGGATGACCTCATTGCTAAAGTCGAGAAAGAGCACATCAAGGAGCAGCCAGCCGATCCGCAGCCCGGCGATACCGTGCGGGTACGAATCAGAATAGCTGGCGAGGAAGGCCAGCCGACCCGTCTTCAACCCTTTGAAGGAGTGGTGCTTGCTCGCCAGGGCGGGGGGATAAATGAAACGATTACCGTGCGCCGGATGAGCTTTGGTATCGGTGTGGAGCGTACTTTCCCCCTCCATTCCCCGGCTATTGAAGATATTGAGGTGTTGCGGCGTGGTGATGTGAAGAGGGCCAAGCTATATTACCTGCGCCAGCTACGGGGACGGGCCGCTCGCGTCAAACAGCAGGCCCGGGCACCCAAGACAGCCCCGACAAAAGTAGAGCCACCAGCCGCCGCATCTGCACCGGAGCCAGTTGAAGAAAAAAGTGAGGAGCAGACTGCCGCGCCTACTGACCTTGACGAAGAGATAGCATCGCAATAGCGACTCTGGCAAAAAGTAATTGCAGCCGACTTGCAACGGTAAAATGTCCAAGGGCAAGCAGCTAAAGATAGACGCATATCGGGGCAGGGATGCCCCTCCTACAGTTTTGGCAATAGTCTCTCGCCATAGGAAACTCAATAGGAATCAGCATATAGCTAACTATGTTCGCTTTTGATAACACTTGGGAGGTATTGGCACTACTGGGCGGGATAGTGGTCCTGCGGGTTGCCCTGCCCCGCCTGCCCGCATTACATCGCCAGCGCGGCGCGATCCTGGAGTTCGTGGACTCGGGACTGGTGGCCGTGCTGCTGGTCTTCTGCATCCTGCGTCCCTTCGTTATTCAAGCTTTCTATATCCCCTCTGGCTCCATGGAGTCCACCCTCCAAATCAACGACCGCATTTTGGTCAACAAGTTTATTTACTATTTTCGCGAGCCCC
>JALGTV010000077.1 GCA_029821215.1 Candidatus Zipacnadia bacterium
TGAGGGTGTTGGCACAGATAAGAAAAATTGCTCCGGAAGTGACGATATACGCCAGCAGCGTGATAATGGGGCAAGCGCCCATCGGTGTAGGGAATGACACTGGCCGCTACCGCCAACTTCTGGGGGATTACTCTCAACTCAAAGCCCGCCGGGACGCTGAGGATGACGCGGCGCAACGCCAGGCCCTGCAACAACTGGAGCAACAGATTCCTCCCCCAGTCCGTGACCGGTACCTGTCCGTACGAGAGCGCAATCATCAGGTGAATGAGTTAGCTATTGAGCAGGTAGCGGCGGGCAATATTGATTTTCTGGTCCTGCCCCAGGATGACGCTGGGCAGCAGGGCCTACACATTGGCGAACAGCAGCACCTGAGAAAATGTATATCTGATGCGGGACTGGAAGAGCGGGTAATGATCTATCCGGGTGCGGATGAGGTAGGGATGACGCTGCTGGCCCGCTTTGTTCATCAGCATATGGAGAAACAGCCGGCAGTGCGGGTTATCTATGCTGACCAAAACGCCGCCGAGAATATTGCTGACTTTGAAGACCGTCCCTTTACTGCAGTGGTAGCCGCCCAGTTGGCGGTCGTGGGAGCCCGGCCAGCCAGTCAGGACGAAACACCGGCCTTGACCTTGCTAATTAGCCCGCCGGCCGGGCTTAGTCGTCAAGAGGCAGCTAAAACGAAGGTTCAACAGCAGCGGCAAGCCCGCCTGTCAGCGGCAGTCAAGCAAGTGATAGAGATGAGTCCCCGCCGCGGAATAGCAATCTGCGATGCCGCCTTTCCTAACGGTGCTGACGATGAATTCGTGGCGGCAATGTTGGCCGGAGGAATGGACCCATCTCAGTTACTTTCCTATGGGGCGTGGAATACGGCCAGCAACTCACTGGGATCGGTCCTCGCCCACAGCATGCTACGGCTAATTGCTCTCCAAGACAAAGGCGCCTTTGACCTGGTTCATTTGGTTACCGATGTGGCCCCGATGCGCTACTTGAAACTACTTAGCTCCCTCATCCGCGCCCAACAGGCCCATATTCAGTTCCTCTTTACCCGATTTGTGGACGACTGGCTGTATCAGAGTCAGGTCCGCCCAGAGGTTAGCCGTCAGTTGGCGGAGTTAGTTAGTTCATCGGCATTTGATTTGCATCAGACTTATTCGTGGGCCGAGCAAATGGTACGTAGCCGACTGCTGCCCGAAGCAACAAATCTGTGGATTGAGCAGTTCTTAGACCGCCCCTGTGTGGAGATAGGTCCGGAGGGCAACCGGCAAGTGGTGATGCTGGCCGAAATGGAACAGATGCACGTATCCCTGCCTTGGCGCCGGCTGTTCGAGGTGGAGTTGGAATTCAAACTCAATATGGAATTGGCCGCCATCAGCCAGTAAGGATGCCAGAACAACAGGGCACAGCTATATGCCCCCTGCCTCAAGCCGCCGCTGTTGGGTGACTATATCACTTGGGGAGTTTATCTGTTACGATTGCCGCCGTATCCCGGGCAATCATTAGTTCTTCGTCGGTAGGTATCACCAGGATTCGGGCCCGGCTATCTGGGGTACTGATGTCAACTGGCTCACTGCCCCCACTTAAGCCCTGGTTAGCCGCCTCATCCAAGTGCAGGCCCAGATGCTCCAGACCGGTCACCGTGCTGGCTCGCACCTCGGGGGCATTCTCGCCGATGCCGGCGGTGAACACTACCGCATCTACACCACCCATAACCGCAGCATAGGCGCCAATATATTTCTTGATGCGATAACAGAAGATATCCAAGGCCAACTGGGCCCGGTCATTTCCTGCGCGTACAGCGGCACAAATATCACGCATATCGCTGCTGACCCCCGAGACCCCCAGTAGGCCGCTGTGTTCATTGAGCAGTTCATCTACCTGGTCAGCCGACAGTCCCATCTCGTTGATTAGGAAGGCCACCACCGCCGGGTCCAGGTCTCCACATCGCGTCCCCATCAGCAACCCCTCCAAGGGGGTAAAGCCCATAGAAGTATCTATTGACTGACCGGCCCGGACCGCAGTGATGCTGCAGCCGTTACCCAGATGGCAAGTTATTATTCTCTGCTCGGTGGTAGGGACACCCCGCTGCTGGAGAATCTCAGCCGCTTTCAGGGCCACATACCGGTGCGAGGTGCCGTGAAACCCATAGCGGCGGATGCCGTGGTTCTCATAGAATCGGTAGGGCAGTCCATATACATAAGCATAAGGGGGTATGGTCTGGTGAAAGGCAGTGTCAAATACTGCCACCTGAGGGACACCGGGCAGATACTTCTGGCAGGCGCGGATGCCGGCCAGGTTGGGGGGATTGTGCAGCGGCGCTAATTCACAGTACCGGCTTATGGCGGAGATTACCTGGTCATTGATGAGTACCGAGGCGGAGAATTCCTCGCCCCCATGAACCACGCGATGCCCTACTGCGTCAACTTCGTCCAGCGACTTGATGACACCGTGGTCAGGGTCAACCAGAGCCGCCACTATATGGCTTAGCGCGGTCTGGTGGCTGGGCATCTCAGCCACCAGGCGGTACTGTTCACCAAACCGGGGATGGTGTACTAAGGATGCCTGCTGGCCGCCGTTGACTGCGACTCGGTCGGCAATGCCCGTGGCCAGAGATGCTTCGGGGTGGGTCTGGAAGATTTCATACTTTACCGACGAACTACCACAATTGATAACTAATACGATCACCGATGGTTTCTCTCCCTGGTGGACAGTATTGGCTACTCTTCCTCCACCGGGAACGGCTCGGACCGTCGGGAGGTACTTTCGGTGATGAGAGCTTTTCGGGTCTTGCTGATAGTCGCCGAGATACGGTTGACATAATTCTCCAGTCGCTCTACGATACCACGCGCCCAGGTTTCGGCTTCGGCTCTTATGGCCTGGGCGTCAATACGGGCTTGGTCCTGTATCTCCTCGGCCCGCTGCTCGGCTTGTTTTACCACCTCATCACTGGAGACCAGCAGTTGTGCTTGCTCGCGGGCCGCTTCCAGAATCTTAGCGCGCTCCTCACGTGCTTCCTCAATAATACGCTGGCGGTCGCGAGAGACCTGGGTAGCTGTGGTCATCTCTTCTGGCAATGAGGAACGCAAGTGATGCAACATGCCAAAGAACTCTTCGGCATCCAGGACCGTCTTGCCGATGAATCCGGGTATAAACCGCGTGTACCATTTCTCCCCCTCTTCACCCATAACTTCAAACTCTTCAAGTAGATTAAGGATTTCCATAGGTTGCCTCCCGCTTAGTTAGCCTGGGCACTGGCGTCTTTGAGTTTTTCATATAAGGGCTCCAGTACGGCTGCCGGTACCAGCTCCTTGATATCCCCGCCCAATGCGGCCAGCTCCTTGACCAAACTGGAACTTAGGAAAGCATAATCGGAATGCGCCACCAAAAATACCGTGTGTATGTGGGGCGCCTGATGGCGATTCATCAGGGCCATCTGCACCTCCCGCTCGAAGTCCGAGACGGCCCGTAGCCCCTTGACCAGAGCTATGGCTCCCTGCTGCTGCGCATACTCTACGACCAAGCCCTGGAAACCATCCACCTTCACGTTGGGCAAATCGCGGCAGGCCTCCTTGGCCATCTGTACTCGCTCCGCCAGGGAGAACAACGGCTTTTTGTCAGCGCTCTCGGCCACGGCTACAATTATTCTGCCGAACATCTCACTGGCCCGGCGGATAATATCTATATGACCCTCAGTAATGGGGTCAAAAGCACCCGGACATACCGCAATATGCTCTAATGATTCGTTAGGCACTGCCATTGTCCTTCCCTGTCACTGGATCAACCCTAAACAAATCTATTTTTGTCTGTCCAAACATTTTGCTCTGCTTAGGCAGATAGGAGAAGTCTACGGGGTCGCCGCTATCGTGCTGAATAATGATCAGCGCCTGGTCGGCTACTCCCTCCCTCTTTACAATTAGCCGCTCGGTTAGCAGCGGCAGGTCGCTACTACCATACGGTGGATCAACGAAGATGATATCAAACGGCCCGTACTGAGTAGCTACCCGAGTCCAGCACTCCAGTACCCGTCCGGCCATCACCACAGCATCCGCAGCCAAATGAGTATTCGCCAAGTTAGCCTCAATACCTTCCCGACAACGGCGGCTACTTTCAACAAATATAACTTGCCGAGCGCCGCGGCTCAGGGCCTCAATGCCCACGGCCCCACTGCCCGCATATAAGTCCGCAAACCGTGCCCCTTCTACCTGAGGCCCAATGCTACCGAATACCGACTCCCGCATCGCGTCAGTGGTGGGTCTGATATCTACGCCGCACGGCGTTGATAATGGCAAAGAGCCGGCTTTACCTGCTATTACGCGCATTTTTCTCATAATGTCCAGGCGGGACTATGGCGAGCAATTTGGGCTATCCGGTGGGCCAGCGGTTGATGTTCAGGCCTCTGGAGCTCAGGATCGTCAGCGATGAGGGCAAAGGCATCATCGCGAGCCTGGACCAAGATGGCAGTCTCGGCCAGCAGGTCAGCCATGCGCACATCAGGCAATCCGTGCTGGCGGGTGCCGGTCAGCTCGCCGGGCCCGCGGCGGCGCAGGTCCTCGCGGGCAACCTCAAAGCCGTCTGTGGTTCGCTCCAGCACCTGTAGCCGGTCAATTACCTCGGGACTACGGGAATTAGTCAACAGCAGGCAATAAGCCTGTTGGTCACTGCGGCCCACCCGGCCGCGTAGTTGGTGAAGCTGACACAGACCAAACCGCTCGGCATTTTCCACCATCATCACTACCGCGTTGGGCACATCTACTCCCACCTCAATCACGCTGGTGGCTACCAGTATATCTAACTCACCCTGGCGAAACGCCTCCATGGTTGTCTCCCGTTGGTCGGTAGGCATCCGGCCATGGACCAGCCCTAACTTCAGCGTCGGGAAGATGTAATTCTTCAGCCGCCCAAATAGCTTCTCGGCCGCCACCAAATACTGTTGGTCGCTCTCCTCAATCACCGGGCACACTATAAAGGTCTGCCGCCCGCGGTTGGCCTGCCCGATGATGAATTCGTAGGCCCGCTTGCGGTCTCGCCCAACAATGAGCTCGGTGTGAACCGGTTTGCGTCCCGGTGGCAATTCATCCAACACTGAGATGTCAAAATCGCCGTAGGCCGTTAAGGCTAAGGTGCGCGGGATGGGCGTAGCTGACATAACCAGGATGTTGGTATGATCACCCTTAGCGGCTAACTTGGCCCGCTGGACAACGCCGAACCGATGTTGCTCATCTATCACCGCGACCGCCGCATGAGTGCCCACCACGCACTTCAACTCCCCACTGGCCAGTTGCTCTCGTAGTTGGGCCTTGCTCTCTGAAGGCAAACTGCCGACAAGCAGTGCTGGTTGGTAGCCGAATGGGCTGAGAAGCTCCCGCAGCACTCCCCAATCCTGCTCGGCTAGAATCTCGGTAGGGGCCATCACGGCCGCCTGCCGCCCGGCCTCAATGGCGGCCAAGACTGCGGCGGCTGCCACTACCGTTTTACCAGAGCCCACGTCACCATGTATCAGCCGATAAGCAGGCTGAGGGCTGGCCAGGTCGGCCAGGACCTGATCAGTCACCCGGCGCTGAGCAGCGGTTAGTTCAAAGGGCAATGCTTGCTGGAGCCGGCGGCCTATGCCATCGCTGGACACCTGGGACTGGGCAACCGGCCTCTTTACTGCGTGGCGCCGGCGGGCCAGCGCTGCCTGCAGAGTGAATAACTCCTCATAGGCCAGTCGTCGGCGGGCCTGTTGGGCTGCAGATTGGCTTTTAGGGAAGTGTACTTCGCGGACTGCTTCCTCCATCAAAGGCAACTGCCGCGCTTGCTGCACTGCCGGTGGTACCACCCCGGAAGGAATCTGGCTGCACCGCTGCAGTGCCTGATGAATCAGCTTGCGCATCATCACCGCCGAGATTCCCTGAGTCAGGGGATAGATGGGCACCAGTCGGCTGCTGTGGATAATCTCCTCTTCCCCGAGCACCTCTTCTTCGGAGACCGCCAGTGATATCTTACCTTTATGGATGCGCACCTTGCCCGTGACAATCATTTCCGTGCCCGGTGGATAAAGGTTGACGCGGAAAGTCTGATTGAACCAGACCAGATTGCCAGTTGCGGTATCATCCTCTACTGGCACCTGGGCGAAGCTAATGCGCTTAGCGCGAATTGCCCGTCCGGGACCAGTAACCCGCACCCGCACGGTGGCAGTCTGTCGATGCTGGGCGTCCTCCAGGGTGGTCAACTGAGTACGGTCCTCATAGCGAATAGGACAATGCAGAAGCAGGTCCCCGATACAGTAGATACCCAGATTAGCCAATATCTTAGCCCGCCGGGGACCAATGCCGTCCAAGTCGGTTAGGGGAGCTTCCCCGCTCAGTTGGCTCCCATCGGGGGCTGATTGAGACCCGCCATCGGCTGGGGCGGACTTGAGCTGGTGCAGCATCTCCTCGGCCAGTTGACGGCGATCGGCACCCGACAACTCAGGATAGTGGGCGAAGCGGCTGGTCAGTTGCTCCAGATGGGGAGCTTTTGCCTCATCAACCGCAGTTAGTAAGCGCTCGCGCCAGCTCTGTACCAAGTCAGCCATCCCCCCGATAGCAGCCGTGTCTGCACAGTCCTGGCGCAATTCCAGCGTCAGGACCTTTGTGAGCACCTCAACTGCAGACCTTTGGTCTGGGGCAGGCAAGTGCTTAGCTGTCTCCCTCCTCCGAAGGCATTTGGGCTCCTATTTGATCCTGCTGAGCAGCGATACGCTGCCCACTACGATAGGCATCGTAAATCCCATAGGCCCACACCAGCAAGTAGCTAATCAAGCCCACCCATCCGAGAACCGTAGCACCCACAGAGGTAGGCTGAGATGGCAGCAGCCATCCAAAAATCTTGTCCACGGCTGGCACCAATAATATCAGTCCTACGACAGCGAGAATCACGCCCTTTTGGTACTCGCCATTGTACAACTGACCCAAGCCGGGAAAAAGCATTGAACGGCTGGCCGCCAGGCCAGGATCTTTATTAGCTGCCCCCCGGAAGCGGCTCAGATCCCCACTTTCTAAGGCCTCTCGTTGCTGGACCGCCTCCTGCAACTGCAGGACTATTAGCCCATACTTTCGCTCTGCATCAGCATTGGCTGGCTCCAACTCCAGCGCGCGCTTAAACTGCTTAGCAGCAGCTTTCTTATCCCCGGAAGCCAACAGTATGTCTCCCCACAATTCGCGGGCACTGGTACTATCGGGAGTAAGCTCCAGTATTTTCTGGACAGCCTCTTTAGCCTCGTCCAGGCGCTGCCAGTGCAGGCTACGCTGGGCCACCTCGTAAAGATGCTCTAATTCCAGCTCGTCCAACTCCCCGGAGGTCGCCACCAAGGTTTTTTCCTCCCGAACTGCTTATTTATTTGCTTCTGCAGGCACTGGCGGGAACCAGGTAGTACCTCTTCACACTGTGTGTCTCGGATCCGCCCACGATGTCGTTGCCAGTTACTATCCGTCATTGGGTGCGGGCACGTCAATCCTATCTGCATCGCCCCACAATCGCTCCAAGGCGTAGAAAGCCCGGGCCTCTTGACTGAATATATGAACTACCACAGTGCTGTAGTCTAACACTATCCACCGGTCATCTCGCCCCCCTTCGCGATGGTGAGGGCTTATCTGCTGCTGTTTCATATCCTGGAGGACGTTCTCAGTAATGGCCCTACTATGAGCCGCTGAGCGACCATGGGTTATCACAAAGTAATCACACAACGTCATAAGGGGCCTCATATCCAAAATCACTATGTCCAATGCTCGACGAGCCTGGGCGGCCCCAGCAATCATCAGAGCCCGCTCCCGTGAGTTTTCTGCCAAAAGCACTAACCTCCTTCGTCCATTACAAGTTGGCCTACTGCCATCATATAATCATAGACTCTAGCAAAATGTAATTACGACCCGCTTGCAAGAGTGAAATGTGCAAAGCTGACCAGGCAAATTATTCCGTCAAGATGAACTGGCACTTGCGGTCCGGAAATCTTCACCCAGTACGATTACCAGTTCAGGGTCAGTCCCATCACCATTAGATCTGTTTTCGCGCATTTGAGCCTTGTCAATGGTCAGGATCTGTTTGATCTGCTGGGCGGGGGCCTCAGCGTCGGGGTTATAATTGATTATGGTGCGCTGATAACTGAACCTGTCTGCGTTGGCGGTATTCAATACTTCAAAGCCGGCCTCGGCCAGCAACGCCCCCGCTGCTGCTGCTGCTCCCGGCTGACCACAGCCATTAAGAATTTCTACGGTGACAAGGTGACCGGTAGGTCGGTCCAGATGATCATCCATATCGTCCAGTAGTTCAAAAAAACTACTCTCTCTGAGTTCGGCGTAGTATATCCCGTTAATATAATGGTCACGCGCCGGGGCGACGGCGGTCATAATCTCCGCGGGTGGTATCTGTTTCAGCACTCTGGCCAGTTGTATGGCAATTGGCCATTCAATGTCGGTATCAACGGCTTGCAGGATTACCCCCCCCGCCTTGATTAGTCGGTGGATGTTAGTCAGTCGTAGTTTCTGCCGAATGAGGGCACGCAAGAACTGCTGCTGGCGCTCGGCCCGCTTGAAATCACTATCCTCCCGGTAGCGGACAAACCCTAGGGCCTCTTGGCCATTCAGGTGTTGCAGCCCCGGTTGCAGATCAATTTCACCGTGGTAGGTGTGCTTGCGCATCCGGAAGGGCACCTGGATATCTACCCCCCCCAGCGTCTCCACAATCTCTTCAAATGCCTGGAAATCTGCCCGCACGTAATAGTCAATATCAATCCCTAACAGCCGCTCAACGGTCTGGTGAGTAAGCTCCACGCCTCCAAAGCAATAGGCATGATTTATCTTGTCAGTCCCATGGCCGGGAATTTCCACGCGCAGGTCGCGGGGCAGGGACAGCAAGGCCGCCCGCTTGCCCTCTGGATTAAGGAATAGGACCATAATGGTATCAGACCGACCCTGCACCTCATCCATATCATCACTGCCCAGAATTAGGATGTGGAGGCGGTCAACTCCCGCCAAGGGGTTGGCGAGTTGCCCCAGCAGCGATGTGTCCTGTGTGTCTTGGGTCACGGTTGATATCCCCGGATAGCGCATACTGTCCATTACTCCGGCGGCTCCGGCCCCGATGATTACTGCCGCCAGACAGTAAAGCAGCACATCTGTGGCTCGCCCGTCCCGGTTCATTTGTGTACTGGTTCCTATCCTCATCCCTCGCACTTGCCTCTATTGGAGCGGTGGTTCTGATACAAGCCGGCCTTGTGGATATAGTTGACCACGTTGGGGACAGTAAGATAGCGTATGCTCTGACCTTGCCTAACGCGCTGGCGAATGACCGTGGAAGAGATATCCAGCGCCGGCATGGTAAACATCTCGACCTGCTTAGCCAATTCCGCTCCCAGCACGGCGGTCATTCGCTGCAGGTCAAAGCCGGGTCGGTGGGCGGCAATAAGCTGACACTCGGCTACGATGTCCTGGGGCTGGCGCCATGTTAAAATCTCCAAGATAGCATCAGCACCAGTGATGAAATAAAGCTGCACCTGAGGACCCATCTGCTGGCGGAAAGCCCGGATGGTATCAATAGAGTAGGAAGGCCCGGAGCGGTCAATCTCCTCGCGCGAGACGCGAAAATAGGGATTATCGGCAGTAGCTATTACCGCCATCGCATACCGATGCTCAGCCAAGCTCACTTCATAGTCTTTCTTATGGGGAGGGATGTCGTTGGGGACAAATATGACCTCACCAAGTTGATAACGCTCACGAGCCTGCTCAGCCACTAACAGATGCCCAAAGTGAATAGGGTCAAAAGTGCCTCCCATCAGGCCAATTGCATCCGTCCTAATTGGTACTGTCGGCGTCGCTCCCATCGCCCCAATTTTACCACAAACCGCGTGCCGACGCAAACTTTTGGCAGGTATGAGCAGCGACGACTGCGAATTATAAATATCAGTAGACGATAGCAAATAGCCATAAATAGCCTGACTGCGAGCCGGGTACCAGTACGGGGGAAGTGTGGGCTTGACAATCATGCCTGGATTCTGCTATAGTGATAATAACAAGGTGGGGCTGTGGCGCAGTGGGAGCGCGCCTCCTTGGCATGGAGGAGGTCGCGGGTTCAAATCCCGCCAGCTCCACCATTATTATCGCTCAACCTCCGGCGCAGCAAGATTTGCTTGCTGTGCCTTTTTGGGTTAGTATATGGATAGTAGGGGTGTATGTTCTCATGACCAGAAGTCAGCAGCTAATAGAGCGCAGTACCTTGGTTCATCCTGCTGGAGGAAAGTGGGAAGATAGATGATAGATAATTGGCAAGACTTAGTGATTGACAGTGCACACAAAGAAGCGTCAGATGTATTCTGGAAGGCCAGAGCAGTTCCCTATGTGCGGCTGAAGGGGGTGGTTAGTCCGGCTGATGGTTGGCCGGAGCTAACTGCAGATGATACTGAAAAGCTGGCTCGGTCACTGATGACGGAGCAGGACTGGGCCCGATTCCAGGAGTATCCAGAAAAGGACATTGGCCTCTCGATTGGTGATGTCTGCCGGTTGCGAATAAATATCTACCGAGAGCAGGGTGCTACGGCCGTGGTTATGCGCATTATTCCCATGAAAGTGCGTACGGTTGACCAATTGGGTCTGCCTGAGGTACTAAAGGATATAGCCATGCGCCCTCAAGGCCTGGTGCTGGTGACCGGCCCCACCGGGTGTGGTAAGTCAACTACCCTGGCGGCCATGCTCGAGCACATCAATAACCACCGGCGGGCTCACATTGTCACCATAGAGGACCCTGTCGAATATGTCTATCAAGAAAAGAACTGCATCATCAGCCAGCGAGCGGTGGGTATCGACACCGAGGGGTTTGCTGACGCCCTAAAATATGTAATGCGCCAGAGCCCGGATGTTATCCTCATTGGTGAGATGCGGGATGTGGAAACCTTCAATGTTGCCATGCAGGCCGCCGAGACCGGCCACTTGGTATTTTCCACCGTACACACTACCTCTGCTGCCGAGACGATGGAGCGTATTATCTACATGTTCCCCCCCGCTGAACGAGAGCCAATCTGTATGCGCCTGAGCGAGTCGCTGGAGGCGGTGATATCACAGTCTCTGGTTCCCCGTAAGGACAAGACGGGGCGTATCGCCGCCTTAGAAATTATGATCGTAACACCCACTATCCAACAGTATATTGAACATGGCCAGCCCTCCGAGGTGTATGATGCGATATATGAGGGCGCGCATTGGGGCATGCAAACTATGAACCAGGCTCTGCTAAACCTCTACAAGGACGGAATAATCACTGATGATCAGGCCCTTTTCTATGCGGGCAACTACACCGAGATGCGCCAGATGCTCCGCCGGGTGGACAAGGAACGAGCAGATGCAGCCCAATCAGCCCAGCAGAAGACGGCCCGCAGCAAGTAGGGTATGGTTGGGCATCGCGGCAGGAGCAACAACAGTGACAATGAAGATGCCAGTAAATTTATCCAGATACAAAGAGGGATATCCTCGCCAGCGGCGAAATACATAAACATACTTGCTAAACGGGGATTGTTTTACCAATAGATAGAGGTGAGTACAATGGCCGAGACATGGCGCCGAACAGTAAAGGCTCCAAGCCAGATTGCCGAAAAAGTGGGTCAGCCCCTGGATAGTGAGGTCATGGAAGGTCTGCTAGACGGCTGTGTGAAGATTGATGCTTCTGACTTGCATCTGACCGTAGGGGAACCGCCAATCTATCGCCGGCACGGACACCTGGTGGAGCTGGAAGGCTACCGCGAGATGACCCATGACGATATGATGACCGCAACCACCTTCTTCTTGGGAGAGGAGACAGCCGGCAACGTATATTGGCAACGTTTTCGCGAGCGCGGGGGAGCGGACATTGGCTATGAGTTTCAAAAGAAGGCCCGTTTCCGGGTCAGCGCCTTCCAGCAACGGCACAGTCCGGCCCTGGCTTTGCGGCTGATCCCTTATGAGATGCTCTCCTTTGAGCAGTTGGGTCTGCCCGTCGAGCATGTACAGGAGTTGTTGCACAAACCACGGGGCTTGATATTGCTTACTGGGCCTACCGGCTCTGGCAAAACCACTACCATTGCTTCTATGATTGACTACATCAACCGGGAGCGGGAATGCCACATAATCACTATTGAGGACCCGATAGAGTACTACCACGAGAGCAAGAAATCGCTGATAAACCAGCGCGAAGTAGGGGTTGACGTATCCAGCTTCTCCGAAGCTGTGACCCGGAATATGAGATCTGACCCAGACGTGATGCTGGTAGGAGAGATGAGAGACTTGGAGACAATGCGGTCCTGTCTGCAATCGGCCGAGACTGGCCACTTGGTGCTGTCTACCTTGCACACGGTCAGCGCCCCCAAAACAGTGGACCGTCTGGTCACGGCTTTTCCTGCCATTGAGCAGGAGGAAATCCGGGCTATGACCTCCACGTCGCTGGCGGCCATATACTCCGAGGAGCTGATACCTCGTATAGACATAGACGGCCGGGTTGCGGCTTTCGAGATCATGATCGGCGAGGCCGGTGGCTCGGCGGCCATTGGTAATCTCATCCGCGAGCGTAAAACTTCCTTGATGCGCTCCACCATTCAGAGCAGTGGGCAGCAGTTAGGCATGCAGTTGTTGGAAGCCCATCTGGCCCGACTGGTAGGCGAAGGCAAGATTAGCTTCGAGGACGGCTACAACCGCTCTAACGAGAAGCACGATTTCCTTAGCTTCGTTGATGACAGTCTGATCCCTGATAGATACCGGGAAGCGGCGGAAGTGGAAGCTTAGGCTTGACAAGTGGCGCAGGGAGCAGATAAATGACGGAACGCAGAAGACGCCCAACCCCGACGCGTAAACGCCCTCTGGCCTGGAGCGAGACGCTGGTGGAATATGCTGGGTCTATCCTCAAGTTATCTGCGCTGGTCTTGCTGGTTGCCACTGGCTATTTGCTGTGGGGTATTTTTGGAGGTTATCTGAACCAGGCGGCGGACGCGCGAGTAGTCGCCAACATCCAGTTGGTGGGGCAAGTACTGGCTATTAGCGGGGGCGTCTCCGCTCTGTGTCTCGTTGTAATCACCTTCGCCGAGGTGGCCTGGAGTGCCCTTGGTGCTGGGGTGGGATTTGCTTTCCTCCTGGGTACTCCCTTCCTGATTGCCAACAACCTGCGTAATCCATCCAGTGAAGTTGCCACTCAGATTACCCTCTGGGGCACGTGGACCGGCAAGATAATCATAGTAATTGTCGGCCTCCGCCTGCTATATGAAGTATACATCCAGCTCGTCCGCGGCACTGCTGTGCGGCGGCGGGCAGAGTCAGAAGAAGCGAAATCCTCAGCGGCTAAGAAAAAGCCAGCAGTCAAAACAATTTGGCCATGGACGCCGTGCTGGGAGATGCCGTATTGTCACGAAGCCATCAAAGAGATGTGCCCGGCCTTTAAAGCGCATAAGACCTGCTGGCGGTATGGAAGCGGGTGCAACTGCGACCCGAATTTGATTGAGTCACTTATCCGCGCGGGTGCCGGGAGCAGTGGAACCCGTCAGGCCCAAACGCGACATACTCAGGAAGCCTACATCCGATCAGACCTGGAAGCTGATACTGCCCGGCCAGGGCAGGAGCGCACCATCCCGTGCAGCAAATGCGCTATCTACAATGAGCACCAGCGAGCCAAATACCGGGTCATCAATCCTATTGCTATTGGGGGCACTATCCTGGCGCTGATTATCTTCTATCGCCCGCTCATAGGGCTATACCAAGCATTCATTGGTGCCTGCTCCCAACTAGCCAGTCGCTTTACGTTCAGTGACGAGATTGACCCAACCGTGTGGTTTAACTATCTGGATAGCGGGGCAATTCGCGTCTTCTTTGTCATTATCCTGGGGCTGCTACTGCTATCCTATGTGCTTCGCTTTGTTGAGTGGGCGATATTGGTAAAGAAAATCTGAGCCAGTGGTTCCCCAGGCCCTACCACTTTACTAATTGTTAGACCACCGGCGAATCGCTATGAGTTGGGCCGCTTCTTATGCTCCGGCCACATATTGAGTGAAAATGTATCAGTGCCGAGAATAACAGGCGAGAATGCAATTGCCCGACACTGAGCCAGACAAACCAAATTCTGACCCTGCCTCCCCGGCGACGGCTAACGATCAGTCCATTTGCCAGATTTGCGGGAGCAGCGAGATCGGTGATTATGTCAACACCTCAGAAGCACATTATCGGCGCTGCCGCCATTGTGGCCTAATCTTCAATGCGCTGACTCTTTCCGAACAACAAGTCGTCTCCGATTATTACAACCACCAGGATTACTTTCAACAATATATTGATAGACGGGACCACAAAATACAGTCGTCCCGCCGCACCTTGGAGCTAATCAAAGACCTGGCGCCTGGCGGGCTACTGGTGGACATTGGCTGTGGTGTCGGCGATACCTTGGCAGCCGCTGAGCAGCTTGGCTACCATAGAACACATCCCCGTGACAGCCGATGGATTAGTAGAGGTCAACCGCATTCTTAAGCCCGACGGGCTATTCGTGTTTATCGTGCCTAATGGCTGGTACCTCAAAGCGTGTCTACTCAAGGGCAGATACCGGTGCTATGCCGGTAAATGGGCCCAGACCCACATGGTTTATCACAATCCGCGCACGATTCACACTGTGCTGAAGCAAACCGGTTTTGTGCCGCTGCCAGTGCCTTGGCTCCAGCACCACAAACTGACCAATGGCCGGGGGGCAGCCATGCAGGAAATCCTAATATTTCTGCCCCGGACGGCGTTTCGGCTGCTGCGCGGCTGGCTGCGGCTCAATAGAAACCTGTTTATGATCGCCCGAAAAAGCGTCGGACAGCCGACCAAAGTAGCCATCCATAGGCGGGATATAGATTACGCATAATTCAGTCAATTATCAGTTCTCGGGACTTTGGATTTATGCCGGAGAAGATGCAGTTGCATACCATAATAACTGGGCGAGTGCACGGGGTCGGGTTTCGTTTCTTTGTGCAACGGGAAGCCAAACAGCTTGGGTTAACTGGCTGGGTGCGTAATTTGGCGGGTGACGGGGTAGAAGTGACTGCGGAAGGTTCCCGAGATGCCTTGTCGGAATTACTGGCTAAGCTCCAGAGCGGGCCCCCGGCCGCATGGGTAGCCGGCATTACCACCGACTGGCAAGCTGCTACTGGGCAATTTGAGAATTTTCGAGTCATCCCCACCGCGTAGGACGGGTGAGAAGGGCAAACTCATTTGCTCCCGATAGCACGGAAAAGCAGAGAGGATAACAGCACCATGGCTCAGGCCAGACAGCGAGTGCTAATAGTAGACGATGATCCAGATATATTGGAGCTTTGTGATAATACTCTAAGGGCGGAGGGATATGAGACTACTTGTGTAGCTACTGGAGAAGAGGCCGTGACACAAGTGCGGCAACATCCGTTCCCGGCCGCACTGGTAGACCTGGTCCTGCCGGATGTGGGCGGGTTGGATGTAGTGTCGGCCATTTGCCAAGCGGATCCGGAAGCGGTGGTGATTATTATCACCGGGTTCGCGTCCCTGGACTCGGCGATAGAAGCGGTGCGCCGCGGTGTGTATGATTACCTGCGCAAGCCCTTTGATACCCAGGAGCTTGTCAGAGTATTGGCCCGCGGCTTGGAGCACCGGGAGGTTATTCGGGAAAACAGGCAGCTCGTGACCAAGCTAAATCGGCTCAATCAGCAACTCCAAGAAAGTAAAGCCCACCTGGAGAATGAGATGCGGATCGCCACCGAGGAATTGAGTGTCTTCATTGATTTGGAGCGGCGTCTGTATGAGGCTGATGATTACCGAGTCACAGCCCAGTGTATTTTAGATGCTGCCATGAAACTGACCGGAGCCGGTAGTGGGTCGGTCCTGGCAGTGGACCAAAGTCTGGGCCGACTGCAGCCTCTGGTGGCCCAGGGGATAAGTAATGATGAACTGACTGCCCGCAACCTACTGATAGGGAAGGACGTACTGGGAGAGGTGGCCGCTTCGGGTACTGGTAGATTTGTCAATGATCTGCTCGCTGATCCGCAGCTATCCGAAGACAGTCTGGTCTATGCCGGCATTCGTTCCGTGATAGCCCAGCCGGTAATGGAGAAGGAGCTTGTGGTGGGGGTCATTGCTTTGTTTGATAAACCCGAAGGAGTGTTCACCCAGAAGAACCTTGACTTGCTGGCGGTGTTGGCCGCCCAAGTAAGCGACGTACTGGCGGGAATGGTTACCCATCCTTTCTACCAACGACAGGTCGAGCCAGCGGGTTCTGACGAGTTCATTGACTTGGATAACCTGGTGCAGTAGGCGGAGCCAGTAACTGCCAGCCGAAAGACAAAGCCAGATAGGACTACGCCTGCCCACAGCCTCAATAGGGGATAGTCTCGGCGGCGGACTGCGCGGGCGCGCTTCGCACCGAATACTGTAGGACCGTCTGGCCTATCTGAATATTATCACCGCCGCGTAGAGCCTGACGAGTGATAGGCCGCCCGTTTATCAGTGTGCCGCCGCCACTCAGGTCGGCCAGGATATAACGGTTACCGTCTATTTCAACCGTAGCGTGCTGCGCCGCTGCTATGGTGTCTTTGGCCAAACAAATGTCGGCCTTGGGGCTGCTACCGATCGTGGTCGGCGACTGGTAGATAATAAATTGTTTACCAGTCAGTGGCCCGGCTACTATGGTAAGCCAGGCCTCCTTACGCATCTCCTCCACCATACCGATGGCCACCCCCGCGCAAATCCCCATCACGGTCATCCCTACCATCCGGCTCAACTCACCCTGGATAGCAGTGCCAGTAACTTGGGCAACTACGGTGCTTACTACCGAGATAGGATCAAACAGAAAGCCACCGACAAAGCCGCCGATAGCGCCGCCGATTAATCCGTTTACAATCTTCCGCCAGGCCCGCATCATCACGCCCTGCCCCAGGCCAACAAATACCCCCACTACTCCCCAGGCAAAAGCGCGGATGGCAATTTGCAATATCAGGTTGCCTCCAGGAGCACCACCACCCATCATCCCATAGACCACTTGGCCCAGCAAGCCGCCCAAGGCCCCGCCAACCGCACCGATGGCCAAGCCCAGCAACCCGCCAATCACTGCCTTTTCCCAGACCCAGGAGACAATGCCTTCCACACTACCCAGCGCCAGGCCGATAATCCCGCCCAGTACAGCGCCAAACCCGGCCATCTCCAGCAGCACCCTAACCATACCGCTATTGGTAGCGGCGTCGGTGATGAATGGCTCCTGGATAAGCCAGGATAGAAAGCCCCCCACCCCCCCGGCCAGGCCCATCTGCAAAACGACCGAGCCTACCAGTCCCCCTGCTATTAGCCCCTTTTGGGCCTTCAACTGCCTGAAGGTCTCGTCAACCGGGGCATAACTGGGGCCGATCGTCCCCACCGGAGGTACATCGGGGACCTCGTCCAGGTCCTCGGGTTCGATAACCAACATTTCCTGTTGATCAGACTCTACCGAGGGGAGCGGCTCCTGGAGGTCCTCGGCCGATATATCCAGAATCTCCTCCTCATTTTCTTGGTTATCTTCCGGCATATCCTGCCCCTTGCAAGTTAGCGATGCGCTCGTTGGCTATGCAGCTATGATTATGACATATTGTACACTTCCTTACAACAGTCCGGCAACAACCAGCAATACCGGCGCCAGCGCAACGGCAGTAAGAGTAGTGGTCAGCCATGAGACGTTAGCCAGGCTGGTTACCGCTTCAGAGCTGGCTGCATACCCATGAGGCGATTATTAGGGGGCCGGTGCCGTGACTACCATAGTATCGGCTGCTTGGGCGGGCAGGGAGAATGTTATGACCCGCGCTCGGCTGTCAATCTCTTGGCCGCTACCCAGCCAGTGAGCCGCAGCAATATCCGACGGCACCTGCACTCGCCCTTCTGCTGGCTGTTGGGTATTGTTGACCATCAGGATGTAGATTATTGTTGACCATCAGGATGTAGATTGTATCCTCAGCCCGGAAGCCATGAAGTATCACATTCTCGGCAGTACACTCAATGTCGGCTACTCTCTGGCCGGATAGCACTACCGAGGCAAGTTGGCCCAGTTCCTGATTGATTTGACCAAATTGCGACCACAGTGGAGTAGTCATCAGATCCCAGCCTGGATCGTGAAGACAGTACCAGAATATGCCACAGGCCCCGTTCAGCAGTGCCAAGTACATCATCCGCCGGGCCTGCTGGAGGGTGGGTTGGGTAGACAAGTCGGACGACCATCCG
>JALGTV010000078.1 GCA_029821215.1 Candidatus Zipacnadia bacterium
AGCAATCTGGGATATAACCTGATCCAACGAGCCGGAGACGCCGATAATCGTGCGAATGCCCATTTGCGTGAAGAGATCCTGGGCTTTGGGACCCATACCACCGGCAACAATGCAGCCAGCCCCTTCCTCTTTACAAAGTGTAGGCAGGCGGCCGGGCTCATGGCCGGGATTTTCCAGCCGGTAGGAGTTAATCACTTGTCCATTTTCTACTTCCGCGACCTGATAATACTCGCACCGCCCAAAGTGGACCGCTACTTGATCCCCGTCAGCGGATATGACGAACTTCATAATGGGCAATTGTCCTTTCTGACGTCATTGGTATGGCAACTGCAGTCGGCGTCTCTCATATACTGGCTTAATCCCCGGATAACTTATCAACCTGGTTCACGAACTGTTGCATGGCCTGAGTGCGCTGGGCAATAACGTGGGTCCCAGGCGTTGCCGGCCAGAGTCAGTAAGCTGGTAGACGCGGCGGGCCGGCCCAGCACCGGTGGTATCCCAGGTGGAGACGGCGCAGCCCTCTGCCTCCAGTTGACGCAGGCACCGATATACTGCCGCTGGGTCAATCTCCATTTCACTGAGGCCGAGTTGGTTGGCTGCGGCGGCTAAGTCATACCCGTGAGCCGCGGCTCCGCTGGCCAGCAGGTAGAGTATAGCCGGTTCAATCATTCGTGACAACTGGCCACCGAGTGCCTGATAGTATTCTCTTCGGAGACCGCCAAATCCTCTGCCGCGTCTCATGATCTTTCACCTATATGTCAATTACACATATATTATACCACAAAGTAGATAGCTTGTAAACCCCTGGAGCAAACTTTTTTGTCACTGATAGGGAGGAACGCGAACCGACATAATATAAAAGGCGCGGAACCATTAGTTTGCCGGGATGCGTTGGACATTTATAGAGAGGTAGTCAAGCATAGCGCATGCGGCCGTACCGCCCTATCACTCTTGCTTATCAGAATAATGGAGGAATGACGTATTTGACCAACAGTAATGAGAAGGCAACTTGGATAGCTGACATAGCGCGCCGGACAGGCCTGACCAAGGATATGGGGCCAATCGTGGTGTTCCTGGCTACCTCGCTGGCGGCAGGATTGCTAATCAATACCTTATTTCCGGTCAGGTGTCCGGCTCTATCGCCTGCGCCTTGGGGCGCGGGGACTCATCAGGCTACTTCTGACGACATCTCTGTCAGTCCAACCTGCGCCCAAGCACTGGTCAAGTACGCAGATGCTCTGCTAATTGATGTGCGGGGATCCGCACCTTATAGCGGCGGCCACGCGGCCGGGGCAATAAATATTCCGGCGTCTCAACTGTTTGAGCAGTCCAATATTCAATACTTAACAGAAGTACAAGCAACCCGCCCCATCATCCTCTATTGTGAAGCTGACTGTACTTCCTCACACTCAATTGCCGAGAAGCTGCGCCAGCAGGGATGGGACAATGTGCTGGTCATAAGGGGCGGTATGGAGGCGTGGCAGGAGAAGGGACTGGGCACCGAGACAGGTATAGAAAATCAGCATCGCACCAATTAGCCTCATCGGGCCGGGGACGGCCCTCCCACAAAGACTTATCATTCCAGCAGTGATACAGGATGTCCAGAGTAATGTCAAAGTTGTCAACAATAGGGCGTCACCCAGGAGTGTTGCTGGTGTGGCGGATTGTCATTGGCCTGGTGTTTATTGCGGCCAGTATGGATAAGATAGCCCATCCTGACCAGTTTGTTGAGGTGATAATGGGTTATAAGATTGTGCCTTGGACCACGGCGATGGTGATTGGCATTTGGCTGCCGTGGGTGGAGCTGGTAGTGGGGACGATAATACTAATAGGCATCTGGGTCCGGGCCGGGGCGTTGTTGCTCAGTGGCCTTACGGTTATTTTTATCGGGGCGCTAAGCTCGGCTCTGCTCAGAAACATTGATATCCAGTGTGGATGTTTCTCAGTCTCCGAGTTGACCCAGGCGCGGTCTGTTTCCTCGCTGTGGCAGGAGATGGTGTTGCTGCTGGGCTGTATATGGTTGTGGTGGGGCCACTGGCCGGCTGTAGCGGGTCAGCGGCAGCAAATACCTGACACCCAAGACAGCAGGACAACTGAGGTATGACACTTGGAGACCAGTTAGGAACCCCGATAGTCACGGAGCCGTTCAATGCGGCGGGGATGTTTGAGCTTACGCAGAGCTTTGGATTCAATCTGGCGAATACGCTCGCGGGTAACATCAAAGATATGGCCGACCTCTTCCAGAGTGCGCGGGTAGCCGTCCTCGAGACCAAAGCGGAGCTTGAGTACCTCCCGTTCGCGCTCGGTGAGAGTATTTAGTACATTGTTAAGCTGCTCACGCAGGACCACATTAGAGGCGATGTCAATAGGAGTTTCTTCTTCGTCGTCAGGGACAAAATCGCCCAGAAAGCTATCTTCCTCCTCGCCGATGGGCGACTCCAGAGACAGGGGTTCGGGAGCAATGCGCTTGACCTCCGCCACCCGCTCCAAAGGCATATCCAGCTCGGCTGCGACCTCGTTAAGAGTTGGCTCACGACCATATTGCTGGAGCAACTGGCGTGAGGTCTTCACTAACTTGTTAATAGTCTCGACCATGTGGACCGGAATGCGAATGATACGGCCCTGATCAGCCAAAGCCCGAGATATAGCCTGACGAATCCACCAAGTGGCATAGGTACTAAACTTGTAGCCCTTGCGATAATCAAACTTCTCCACTGCCCGCATCAACCCCACATTGCCTTCCTGGATGAGGTCCAGAAAGCTCATCGAGCGCCCCGTATACTTACGAGCGATACTGACCACCAAGCGCAGATTAGCCTCCGCCAGAGCGGATACTGCCTCCTCATCCCTGAGCTTCATAGACGCTTGATCGATACTGCCCGCATCCAGCAGACAACTGAAATAAGCCTCAATGGGACCGCGTAGGCCAACTCCCTTGGCTTCGTCAACGGGGGTGGTGCCGGCTACACGCATCGGTGTGCGAAAGGCGGCGGTGGTAAAGTCGACACTAACCGGTTCTTGAAGAGGATAACCGGTGGCACCGACAATGCCCTCCTCGCCCGCCTGTAAGGTCAGGGTATAGGTCATCTCGGTGGTCAATGGTTGGCGGGGATGGAAGCGGATTTGGTGCCGTTGCCCATCATAGTAAACCTGGCCCGATACTGAGTTGTTCATAGCATCCCGCAGACGCACCGTATCGGTGTTGACCGTCTGGGGCTGTATGTGGCGATCAAAGGTGATAATGATAGGCGCGGCGATGTTGACATCGGTCGCCCCGGGCAAAGGGTCTATGTCCACCACGCGGGGAGCGGCCTTGCGAAAAGTGGTTTCAAACTCAAATTGGTAGTCGTCAGGCAAGGGCTGACCACTCTGGGCCCTGATAGCGTCCTCACCGCTAAACACAGTCACAGTGAACTTGTTGCGGTGATGTAAAGGCTGGCGCGGAGTGAAGACCAATCGCCAGGGATCCGGACCCACCTTAACCTTGCCCGCCACCCGCCGCCCTTTACCATCAACGACCTCAATTTTGTCGGCAGAGACTGATGACGGGTCTAAGGCATCATTGAAGTAAATAATAATGGGCGAAGCGACTTCTACCTGTTGGTCGCCATGAGCGGGGTAGGTACCAGTTACGCGTAGGGAACCCGAAGGGGCCCGGGTACAAAATGACCAGATAAAATCACGGGGCAGGGGATTACCAGTAATATCATACAAGCCGTCTTCGCCGTCGCGGATAACTACAGTGTACAGTCGGTTAGGTTCAAGGGGTTCATCAGGGATAAACCGCAGGCGGTTGCGCACCCGGTCATAAACTACCTTCCCGTTGCCCTTTTGAATACGGCGAGCCAGTTCCACCTCTTCCTCGGCGGTCAGCAGAGAAACCTGCCCAATACGGTGCAAATACACGCGTACGGAGTCATCTACGGGGATGTTGTCGGCCGTGTCGTTTTTCTCAGAAGCCTCGTCGTCTTTGAGCTGCTGGAGGGCCGACTTCTTGTCTTCGGCTATGCGGATACTCGCCTTCCCGAACAGACGATAGATATCCTCAATATCGGATGTGTCCAGGAACTCACAGTCGGCCAGAGCCTCCTGGATATCTTCAAAGGTCAAATACCCTTGCTGGCGGCCTTCAGCCAGCAGTTGTTGTACGGCCTCAATATCCTCCACTTCAACCTGTTCAGTCTCGTCGTGTTCGTCCTCAGCCAACTAACGTCAGCTCCCTTGATTATTCTCTTCCATTCCGTCTTTATCTACAGCCCGGTCTTTAGCGACGGAGCTGGGTGCCGGGCCTCCGATCGCCTCGTCATCATTTACGAAGCCAAATTGACCCTTGCCATGAAACATTTTTGCCAATCGGAGAAATTCTTGGTAGTCAGGATGGTCATGGGTTAATTCCCCACTTTCCATCAGTTCAGCTACTCGTGTCTGCAGTTGGTCGAAATCCTGGCGGTCTGCATCAGCGATGCCGCCCGCCAACAGGTCGTCAGATCGAATCTCGTACTCCTCCTGGAGGCCGATAGTTGAGCGGTGTTTGCGCAGCTTAGCGGCCGCCTGCTGTAATATGTCCTCATCCAAATCCGCAGGAGGTGAAGCTAATAATAGTTCGATACCCCGTTGGCGAGTTCCTCCCTCCTCGTTAAGCTCTTCAATAATTCTACGCGGTTGGAATTGGCCCTCTGTGGAGAGTTGGTCCTGCAGTGCCTGGGCGATACACCGGTGCACAGGTGAGGTGAAGTCGTCGGGCTGGACTACCTCCAACACACGCTCAGCTTCCTGTTCTCCTTCCAGAGCGGCTGACAACAGCTCCTTTTCCAACGTCTCCCACCAGGGGGACTCCTGCTCGGCGTAGCGGGTTACAGCTTCAGTTATGAAGCTACGATCTCGGGCTACATCCGGGGCGGGGCGTCCCCGACGGCGTGTGTGCCGAGCGCTGCGCCGCCGCAATTCCATTTGCAATGCCCGCTGCATGCTTTCCGCGCGCTGTGGACGACCTTTTGCCCACCGGTCAGCCGCGCGGGCAACAAACTCGTCGCGGCGAGTAAGATCAGGAACCTTAAGTAATACTTCTACCGCTTCTCGCGCGGCCCGAGCCATGCCATCAGCACCCTGGTCGCGGTACTGGCGGAAAACCATCTCCAGGCGATACTGGACCAGGTTTACTGCCTGGTTGGTCAACTGGGCGAACTGCTCGGGGCCGTGCTGGCGGACATAATCATCAGGGTCTGTCCCCTCAGGCAGGATAAGTATCTTCGCCTCCAGACCGCTACGCTCAAATAAGTCAATATTGCGCAAGGCGGCCTGCATGCCGGCGGCATCGGCGTCGTAGCACAGTATTACTTGGTCTACGTAGCGCCCCAACAGGCGCAGATGATCGGCGGTCATCGCTGTGCCCAAAGTCGCTACTACATTACTAATACCCGCCTGGTGCAAAGCAATAACGTCCGTATAGCCCTCGACGACAATGGCCTGCTTCTGAGCTACCAGTTCCTGGCGAGCGACATCCAGAGCATACAAATTTCGTCCCTTATTGAACAATACCGTGTCAGGCGAGTTAAGATACTTAGCCGACTCGTCAGGGTCCATGGCCCGGCCACCAAAGCCAATGACCGCCCCGGCCGCGTCAGTGATGGGAAAAATGACTCGGTGACGAAACACGTCGTAATGGGTGCCCTGGCGACTCACCTTGGCCAATCCCGCTGCTTGGGCAATTTCAGTATTTATTCCTTTTTTGCCCAGGAACTTGAGCAGATCATCCCATTGATTGGCAGCATAGCCCAGCCAGAATTTCTCAATAACCTCATCAGTGAAGCCGCGCTGGTGCAGATAGTCCAGAGCCGGCTGTCCGCCGGACTGATGTAGGTTGTCGTGAAAATGGTCGGCAGCGATCTTGACTGCCCGGCGGAGTAACTTACGACGCTGAGCTTTGGCCTTATCAGCCGGCTGGGTTTGCCAGGAGAGACCCACTCGCTGGGCTAAGCGCTCACCGGCTTCGGAAAAGCTTATGCCCTCTATTTTCATTAAGAACGAAAATATGTCGCCACCAGCACCACAGCCAAAACAGTGCCAGAAACCATTAGCCGGGTCCACAAAAAACGAGGGAGTTTTTTCCTGATGAAAAGGACAGCGAGCCTTATACCGGCGGCCTGCCCGCTGCAGGGGAACGTACTGCGATATTACCTCAACTATATCAACCCGCCGCTTGATCTCTTCCTTGATATCCTCGTCAGCCATGCTTGCTCTTTGTTGCGTGGTAAGTTTGACGAATTATAACAATAGAAAGTTCACCGCCAATAATAATAGTCCTCCTTCAGTAGCGGAAGAATAATCTGCGGATAAAATGTCGCTCTTACCGCACGGCTGGGCCGGGTTTTCCGCCTTCGCTGCAAAAAGAGCTGACTCCTCTGCCATAGTGCCTATGGCTACGGCGGCCGAGTCGGCGGGCAAGCGCGGCGCTCAAGCCGTCTCTCGCACAGGTATAGCAACGGTCTCGCTCCGGGAATATACTAAATGGCAGCGGCCTCGCCGCAGCGAGACCGCTGGAAGAATAACGGACGGCTGACAGGAGAGATTAGTCCCAGATGTGTATCCGGGTAACCTTCATATCATGCAAAGTGAAGGCAATGTTGTTTTCTTCGCTATAGCGCAGGATGACATCACGGGAGAAGGTGCGGCTGGTGCCGCCAAAAGATACCGTAACCGACCCTG
>JALGTV010000079.1 GCA_029821215.1 Candidatus Zipacnadia bacterium
TCCGCCGGCAAAGAGCTGTGGCTGTGGGTGGCACAGGACCAGTGGCAACAAAGCACACTGGCTGCCTACTTGAGGATGGCAACAGACCTGGGGGCACAGCGATTGGTGATGGCTGATTATACCAGCCTCTACCGAGGGCTATCGGCCCCTACCCTCAGTAGACTATTGACCACCGGTTAGAATAATAATTGAATTGAAACCCGAAGTTGACCGGCACTATTCAAGTATATTTATGACAGCCCCAACGGTCCACAAAGCATCGCGAATCAGGGTCAGGATGTTACGTTTGACTCCGCGTGGCGGCACGTAGACAATGTCGCCTGCCTTTAGCTCGTGAGGCTCGGGGGGAATCCCCTGAGCCAGTGGACCTACCGATAGTTTTATGCTTTCCCAGGTTCCATCCGGCCGGGTGCGCACTACAGCTATATTGTTTTTCTGTGCCCGGGCGGCGAGGCCGCCTACAGCAGTCAGGACGTCAACAATAGACATGCCCGGCTCCCAGGCCAGCTTGCCCTGGCGGCCGACTGCCCCTAACACATACAATGTCTCTTTCTCCGGTACCATAATCACATCACCGGGCTCCACATCCACATTCTGCTCCAATTTTCCTTCATCCATCACCGCCTGCAGATTGGCTACTATCTGGTCTCCCTCCCGATAGATGGTGACACGCCGTAGGTCGGCAGTCGCGGTGACACCGGCCACGGTAACTATTCGTAGCACGTCCCGCTCTTCTTGCTGGGCAATATCCAGCGGTCCGGGCCTGGCCACTGCGCCCACTACCATCAGTGTCTCCGGTTCGGCCTCGGGAACTACCAGTATGTCTCCGGGATACATCAGCACATTCTGCGTCAGGTCTCCCTCCTTCCACAGGGCCTCCAGGTCCACCGGCCGGGCCTCGCCGGCATGCGTAAAGACTTGCCCCTGTGTTAAAGCCGCCTCACGAGTAAAGCCGCCGGCCTGCGATATGGCCTGCAGGACCGTGACCGGCTCTCCGCTGAGGAAGGTAGTAGGATTGGTAACTTCCCCAACTACCGAAATATTGGCTGCCTCGTGGACCACCAGCACGTCTCCTGCCTGCAACAGCTTGTTCTGGGTAATATCTCCTTCCTCCAGAAGCTTATTCAGATCAATGGATATGGTGGTGCTGTCTTTGCGAATCAGTAGCGCTGCCGAGCGGTCGGCCCGGGCTGATAGCCCCTGGCCTATACGACTCAGCGCCTCCAGCACTGTGACTTCTTCCCCTATCGGCACATAGACACTGCCAGGCTGGTTGACCTGGCCGAGTACGGCTATTTTGTCCTGCACCTTAGGCACATAAATAATGTCACCGTATTGGACCCGCTCCGAAATATCTATCGGCTCATCGGTGCGCAATCCGCTGAAGTCCAGGGTGGTCGGACTCTGACCAGGATGGGTGACGCGGACGCGGCTGATATCTGAGAAGTCACCTATTCCTGCGCCGGCCAGAGCATCAACCACCGTTGCCCCGAACGGCAGCAACAGCGGTCCCTGTTTTTCCACCTGACCCGAAACATAGACCTTACGAGTGGAGGCCGTTTCGTTAATGGTAACCAGCACGTGCGGGAAACGCAGCAGTTCGCTCAACCGCTCGGTGAGTACCTTCTCAATATCCTTCAATGTCGTATCCCGCACGTAGATCTGGCCCATTTGGGGGATGCTAATCGTACCCGCCGGCCCGACAGTGTACTCGCCCGACATCTGCTGTTCGCCGAATACCTGTACTTGCAGCACGTCGCCGGGACTGAGCCGATACTCGGGACCTAACAACTGTGCTCCGCTGCTAACAGCCGACATCATTAGCAAGCCCAGCACTACCCCTGCCATCAAACTCCATCGGCGAGGCAGAAAATCTGATTGGGGTCTCATATCGGTTACCTCAAATCTTGATAGCCGCAAGTCTCACAGTTTATCCTAACCTACCCTACCCCCAAATTCTACGCATTTTGCCGCTCGGTGTCAAGCATCTCACCTCCACTAAGTCAATGCCCTGTTGGGGCTGGCAAGCTACAATGTGACGAATAGTCAGGGCAGGGAGGGATAAGCTAATTCCCTGACGAATAACTGCCTTAACAAATATGCCTATAAGGAGTGATTACCAATGGCTGATGCCAAGCGTCTTGGCGCGACAGCCAGAGCTACCGTCAATATTCCCACTTTCGGTGTATTCGCCACCTGCGACCCGCGGGTTGACAAGGAATCTCGTCAGCGGGCGGTTAACATTGTAGAAATGGCTGCTGGGGTCATTGCCGACCAGGTCTGTATGCCTGATGGCTCCGCAGTAAAGGTGGTGTACTCACCAATTCTGGTGGACGGCGAGCAGCAGGCTGATATGGTCGCCCGGCAGTTTCAGCGCGAAGGTGTAGATGCCTTAGTCTGCACCCCCGATACCTGGGCCTTTCCTCAGCCCAGCCTAATTTCCCTGCTTCAGCAATTTCCGGATGATACCCCCATTAACGTCACCTGCGGCAACTCCGGTCCTAAGCCCGGAGTGGTATTTACCCACGCGGCCAGCGGGGCTATTTCCCAATATGGCCGGCTCATTCACATTAATGTGGGCACCTGGCCCGATACCGGTATGAATCCGCAGATGACAGACAAGACAGCGGAGGACCTGGTGGATTGGTGCTACGCTGCCCTGACTAAGGTCGGCTTAAAGGGGCGTCGGGTGGTAGTGTTGGGCCACGATTCTATGGGTATGGAGACGGCCCTGGCCCATGTCATCCCCACCCGCAATATCCTGGGCCTGGAGATCACCCGGCTGGATATGAAGCTGCTGGCGGATATGCTCAACAAGCGCGCCTATGATGAGGAGGAACTTGAGAAACTGCGTAAGTGGCTGCACCGGTACGTAGGCAACCGGATTGAGATTCGCGACGACCGCGACGAGCAGCTCTTCCGCCAAAGTCTAGCAATGTACCTGATCGTCCGTGACCTGATGGCTGACCTGAACGCGGTGGGCGGCGGGTTTATGAGCCAACTGGAGTGGGGCTCGGACCCGCGCGGAACGCCCTTGCCAGTCGCGGACATTATGGAGTCCCTGTTCAATTCTACTTTTGACCACAACGGTCGCAAGGCGCCTATCCCTTACGCTACTGAGGCCGATGTGCAAGGCCTACTTACTATGCTGTACTTCACCTGGCTCAGTGGCGGTAATCCGCCCCTGTTTATGGATTTCCGTAAAGTCTGGGAACCCTGGGAGATAAATCAGTTGGCCGAAAAGCTGGGCCTAAGTGATGTGGAAGCCGATGCCATCTGGCGCGAGCGGGGCTTCGTGGATGGCGACAACTCCGGCAGTGCCTCCTTTGACTGGGCGGCCCAGCCGGGCGCTCCCATCAAGGAGATTATGGCTAACATCAGCTTCCCCCAGGTGGAGGACTTCTACTTCCCCGGCGGCGGCAATTCAGTCAACTTTGTCTCGCCGGCTGGCATTGAGGGCATTGCTGGGCGCCTGGCTTACAGCGCTATGACCAATGTCTTCTCCCTGATATGGGATGAGGCCACCACCGTTAGCCTCCCCGACGAGCTGTCCGAGGCCGTCTGCCAGACCTCAACCCCCACCTGGCCCCATACCTTCGTGGTGCCCAAATACGCTACTATGGGCGAATACAAGCAGTTTGCCCCGGCCAACCACTTCCATATGACCTGGGGGCTGAAGCCGGCGCGCCTGGAATACTGGATGGATATGGCTAACGTGCTCTCGGTAACCCCGTGGCAGGCCCGGCCCGCGTATATTGAAGGCACCGACCGCCCTACGCCGCTGCTTTATCTAATAAACGGCGGCGAAACTGCCACTAAACTGGCCCGCGCGTAAGAGTAGAGGCGGGAGGCGAGAGACGAGAAGCGGGGAAGACGAGGGCAATGGCCCCAGGACCCGCGCTCGCTTTCCTCTCTCCGGGACGGAGAGGGGTCAGGGGTGAGGCCGCCGTTCCCTGGCGTTCCTGATCCCTGACCCCCTGTGCAAAATGGTGATTACTAGTGAAGTTGCCTGCCGAAGACCAATTAACGCCGCTGTTCAAGCAATGGCGGGCGATAAAGAAAGACCATCCTGATGTCCTGGTGCTGTTTCGGCTGGGCGATTTCTACGAGATGTTCGGCGAGGATGCCCAGCTTGGCGCCCGTGAGCTGGAGCTCACGCTGACGGGCCGCGAGTGTGGCCCCGGGCGGCGCATCCCGATGTGCGGGGTGCCTCATCACGCGGTGGAAAAGTATCTGGCGATGTTGGTGCATAAGGGCCATCGGGTGGCGATTGTCGAGCAGACCGAGGACCCGAAGAAGGCCAAGGGGCTGGTGCGGCGCGAGGTCACGCGGGTAGTCAGCCCCGGCACTTTGCTGGAGGACAAGCTGTTAGATGGCGGCCAGCACAACTTCCTGCTGGCGGTGGCGCAGGTGGGGGAGAGATATGGGGTGGCCATCGTGGACATCTCCACTGGCGATTTCCTGGTGACCGAGCCCGAGCCTCTTGCCCCATCCACAGATACCTCCTCTGATACTGCCCTCCTGGACACCCCATCCGGCGCTTTGCCGCCGGCGCTGGCGGCGCTGCTTGACGAGGTGATACGCATCCAGCCCGCGGAGATTCTGCTGCCTGCTGGGATCGCCGAAGACCAGCAGCTCCACGAGGCTCTGACTGGCAGCACCGCCGCTCCGGTTACAGTGGTGGAAGAACCGGAGTTTGATTTCCGCACCCCGGCCGAGCAGCTTATGGAGTTTTTCGGCACCGATGCCTTACAGGGCTTTGGCTGTCAGAATCTACCCGCTGCGCAGGCGGCGGCCGCGCTGGCGCTGCGCTACTTAGAGGAAAACCGCCTGGAGGCCCTGCCCCATCTGACCGGCATGACGACGTACCACACCAGCCAGTTCATGGTCATTGACGCCACCACGCGGCGCAACTTAGAGCTGGAACGCAACATCCGCGACCACTCCCGCCAGGGCACGGTGCTGTGGCTGCTGGACAAGACCCGCACGCCGATGGGCCGGCGGCTGATTGCCCAGTGGCTGCGCCAACCGTTATTGGACGTCGCACAAATCAATCAGCGCCTGGATGCCGTGGAGAACCTGGTGCAGGATAGAATTTTGGCCGAGGGTCTGGCCGAGCAGTTACGTGAGGTTTACGATCTGGAGCGGCTCATCAGCCGCACTGCCGCTGGGACAGCCAATGCTCGTGATCTGCGCGCCCTGTGCAATTCCTTGCGACAATTGCCCCAGATTGTGGAGATGGCCGGCGAGGCAGAGGCTCTTCTGCTCAAGGACCTGCTCAGCCAGGTTGATGGGCTGCAGGACCTCCACGACTTGCTGGACCGCGCCGTGGCCGCCGACCCGCCGGTAGTGATTACCGAGGGTGGGCTAATCAAGGCGGGCTACTGTGAGGAGCTGGACGAGCTGCGCGAGGCGGCGGCCGGCGGGCGTCGCTGGATTGCCGAGCTGCAGGATAAAGAGCGCGCCCGCACCGGCATAAAGTCGCTCAAGGTCGGTTACAACAAGGTTTTTGGCTACTACATTGAGGTCACCAAGGCGAACCTGCACTTGGCCCCGGAGGACTACCAGCGCAAGCAGACTCTGGCCAATGCTGAGCGCTTCATCACCCCGCAGCTCAAGGAGCAGGAGGCCCGCGTGCTGGGCGCGGACGAGAAAATCCAGGATTTGGAGTATGAGCTGTTCTGTGCCTTGCGCGCCCAAGTCGCCGAGCATGCCGAGCGGGTCCTGCACACCGCGCGCGCCCTGGCGGCAATGGACGTACTGGCCGCGCTGGCCGAAGCCGCGATTGAATATAACTATGTCAAACCCCAGGTTGACGACTCCGACCGCATAGAAATCATTGAGGGCCGCCATCCGGTCGTGGAACGCACCCAGTCCGAGCCTTTCGTCTCCAACGACGCCTACCTGGACTGCGAGCAGGACCAACTCTTGATTATCACCGGTCCCAATATGGCCGGCAAGTCCACCTACCTGCGCCAGGTGGCCCTCATCTGCCTGCTGGCCCAGATGGGCAGCTTCGTGCCCGCCCAGGAAGCCCGCCTGGGCCTGGTGGACCGCATCTTCACCCGCGTCGGGGCTACCGATGAGCTGGCTATGGGCCGCTCCACCTTTATGGTGGAGATGACCGAGACCGCCAATATCCTGCATAATGCCACCGACCGTAGCCTGATAATCCTGGACGAAATCGGTCGCGGCACCTCCACCTTTGACGGCGTCTCTATCGCCTGGGCGGTGGCGGAATACATCAGCCGGCAGATTGGTGCCAAAACCCTCTTCGCCACCCACTACCATCACCTCAACGAGCTGACCGAGATTCTGCCCCGCGTGAAGAACTACCGCATTGCGGTCAAGGAGCAGGGCGAAGAACTACCGCATTGCGGTCAAGGAGCAGGGCGAAGAGATTATCTTCCTGCGCAAGATTATGCCCGGGGGCACCGACCGCAGCTATGGGATTCAGGTGGCGCGGCTAGCCGGACTGCCCAAGGAGGTCATTGACCGTGCTTTGGAGGTCCTGCACAGCTTGGAGCGGGAGGATTTAGGCGGCGCCATCGCCCCCAGCGCCAAGGCCGCCCGCGAAAT
>JALGTV010000080.1 GCA_029821215.1 Candidatus Zipacnadia bacterium
CAATACTGCCCGTTCGGATATTGAAAAGCTTGCCGACCGCTTGTGGACTGTCAGCAGCGGACCGTATGGGGTCAGCGAAGAACGGCCTGTCGAGGAGCAGATACGGGGGCTGGGTGGTCTGGCCAGCAAGGTGAGGGATGCCGTTGCCAAAGGGCGGAAGCTGGAGCGGGTACTACAGGCGGCGCGCAGAACTGATCCTAATCGGGGCAAACTCCACGAGTACCAACTCAGCGAAGAGGAATTGAAGGACCGCCAGCGCCTGCTGGACAAATTTGACCAGCGGGTGCCGAAGATTCTTCAGGCAGGTTCCCAAGCAGAGTCGGTTATCGAGCAAGCCCGCTCCTTGAATGCCCAGGCTACTGAACAGCAAAAGCAAACGGCGCTGGACACGGCGCTGGACGAAGTTAAAGCAGCTATTGAGGATCTAACTGCTGCTTTAGATTTCAGCGAGGAAGATATTTACCTGTGGTTTTCGGTTGATTTGTCCAGCCATAACCAGGCATTTGGCATTTTTTATAAGGGATACTACTACAATTATAGCGAAGGTGATCAGTGGCGTTTTTCTGACATTGGCAAAAAAGCCCGCGAATACGCCGCCCTGGTGGCCAATGCCCTGTCAGTAGAGCGGGAGAAGCGGTTTGTAGACGGCATTAACTCCATCAAAGGTAAGAGTTGGCATACATATATGGCAGGGCGTCTGGCCCTGGCCAATGAGGTAGCTACCCTGGCCGGCATTCCTGGGTTAGGTTTCGCCACCATTGACGATTCCCGGCCGTATGTAGATACGCTTCTGGATGTGCCCGCCCAAGTGGACGTTGACAACCTGACGACTCAGACCCGCTTTTTGGCCTGCCTGCTGTTGGACTTGGTATCGGTGCGTCAGCCCAAGGATCTCTATGATTTAGAACTGACTGACAACTTTGTCGAGGTCAAAGGACGCCTGGTCGAGTTCGACCCCGCCGTTAGTACTTTTCCTGACAAGCCGGTGCCTGAGGCTATTGCCCTGGCCCGGCCCAACCAGAAGACCGCGATGGGCGTGAGGGGTCAGGCTCTGGACATAACCGGGGAGGAGGGGCGCTTCGCCCTTATCGGCCTTCCCAATGTCCGGGCTGTAGGCGGCACGACTACTATTGAAGGATATCTGTTGGACCCAGTTGACGGTAGCATCCGTATGGCCCCCGACCAGGGTGTTAACGGCGCCGAGCAATATCCCATTGAGCTGGAGCTGACCCAACAGATTAAGCCCACCACTGTGGTTTTGTTCTCTTGCTTACCGATGGCCATCTATGACATGATTGATCAGCGCTTCTTCGAACTGCTCTCGGAGATTTATATCTATGATGCGACCACTGACGCCCCACCACCTGAATACGGTTACGCCCTTCCCTTGGCGGCCCGTGAGCTTACTTCCACTTACGAGCCAGTGGCGGTAGTCTTCGCTCGCCCCGGCACTCACGTCAAGGTTACCATGGCCGCTACTTTGCTGGGGCTACGGTTCGTGCTCATCAATTCCACCCTCAAGGAGCCGCAGGGTACGGGTTACCTGGTTGACGATTATCCCTCTCTGTACGCGACTCCCTATCGGGTGGCGGCTGATATGTGGAGGCTTGATGAGCATCGCCTACAGCGGTTGCTGAAACATGGGATAGAGAATGACCGCGTCCAGGAGGCGCATCAGCGGGCCGGCGAAAAGCTCCAACAAGCCACCAGCTACTGGCAACAGCGCCAGTATGATGAGTTTTTCGCCTTAGCCCGCGCCGCCTGGAGCAACGAATCGCGCGCTTACCCCGATGTGCGCAAAACCGAGGACGATGTGGTCAAGGGGATTATATTCTACCTGGCCTTGCTGATGCCGTTCAGCTTTTTCACCGAACGGCTGCTAATAGGTGCAACCAGTATTACCAAGCAGATTGCCGGTAATTTGGCTATCTTCTTCGCAATCTTCATCATTATTGCACTGGTGCACCCGGCTTTTGCTATTACCTTCACCCCCATTATTATCCTGCTGGCCTTCATTATTCTGGCCTTGACCGTACTTGTAGTCAGCATTATCGTTCAGAAGTTCGAAGAACAGATGAAGACACTGCGGTATGCGCAGACGGGGGTACATAGCGCCGATGTTGGTCGCTTAGGAGCGTCGGCGGCAGCATTTAGCCTGGGCATATCCAACATGCGCCGGCGCAAAGTCCGTACTCTGCTGACTTGCGCCACTCTTATCCTGTTGACCTTCACCGTCCTATCATTCACCTCAGTGGTCCAAACTGTGCGGGCCAATCGGATACTGCTGCCTAAAATCGCTCCTTATAACGGCATCTTAGTCAGGGACCGGAACTGGCTGCCCTTAGGTGAGCCTACCACCCATATCCTTGATAATGAATTTGGGGACAGCTACCCGGTGGCTCCGCGAGCCTGGTACTTCTCTGGCCAGCCAGGCGAGCAATCCTTTGTCAACATCAGGCGCGGCGATGCCACTTATGCCGCCACCGCTATGACCGGGCTGACGCCCCAAGAGGTGAAGATAACCAACGCTGATAAGTATCTGGTGCCTGGCGGGCGGTGGTTCCGGCCCGACGACAAGCTGGTTTGCATCCTGCCGGCGGGCATTGCCGGGGCGTTGGGCGTCGCTCCCGATCAGGTAGGTACGGCGACGGTCAGAGTCTTTGGTACGCAGATGCGTGTTATTGGCATCATTGACTCCAGTCGGTTTACCAATGCCACTGACTTGGACGGCGAACCACTGACCCCAGTCGACTTCCTGCTTATAGAGCAGCAGCTATCCCAGCAACGCGAGCAGAAGCGACGGGGCAAAGCGGCCAAGGGAGAAGAATTGCAGGAGTATATTCACTTAGCAGCTGACAACACCATTATCGTTCCCTACGATTTTGTAATCAATGGTGGTGGCAACTTGCGGTCGGTGGCCATAGGCATTGAGGAGACCGAAGAAGTTAAGGAGGTCCTGGACAGACTTATCCAGCGTATTGAACTTAACATCTACGCCGGCCAGAACGGTAAGACCTATCTGTGCAGTGCGGTGGGCACCACCAGCTTTCGCGATGTGGCCGATCTGATTATCCCCATCCTTATCGCGGCTGCCATTGTCTTGAATACTATGCTCGGCTCGGTCTACGAGCGGGTGCGGGAAATATACATCTACAGCTCTCTGGGCTTAGCGCCTACTCATGTGGCCGCTCTGTTTGTGGCCGAAGCCAGCGTTTATGCTATTCTGGGGGCCATCGCCGGCTATTTGCTGGGGCAAGTGGCAGCTAAGGTTATCACCCAAACCCAGTTGGTGGAGGGCCTGAACCTCAACTATTCCTCCCTGTCAGCCGTTGCGAGTACGTTGCTGATTATGGTCACGGTTTTGCTCTCCGTGATATACCCAGCGCGGCGGGCCTCCGATATCGCTATGCCTGGTATTGAGCGGCGCTGGACGCTGCCTGAGCCCGAAGGCGACCAAATTATCCTGGACCTGCCCTTCACCGTCACCGGTGATCAGGCCCTGGGGGTAAATATGTACCTGCACGAGTACTTTACCGCCCATACCGATTATTCCTTGGGGCAGTTCTCCACCGGGGACATTCAGTTGAGTACAGCGCTCAGCGAATATGGAGAAGGATACGAACTGTCCTTGATGGTTTGGCTGGCCCCTTACGACCTGGGCGTCTCTGAGCAGCTTGTAATCGGGACCCTACCTACCCAGGACGAGGAAATCTACTCCATTCAATGTCGGATAATCCGCAAGAGCGGTGACGATGCCTCCTGGATGCGGGTGACTCGCAATTTCATCAATATTATCCGCAAACAGTATCTACTATGGCGGACTTTCCCTGCCGCTCAGAAGGGGGAATACGCCCAGCGGGGTCAGGAGGTGTTGGCTGGTGGGCAAGTAGAGCAAGAGATGGCGGGGGTGTGACGTAAGCGGAGCCGAACTGGAGCAGGACACGATTGTAAATATAGATAAACTATCATTGTAACAGCGGGGGTGACCGGTGGCACACATAGATCCGGAATTAGAACTGTATCGCGGGTTGATGGAACAACCCGAGCACTTTGAAGACGGCTTCAGCATCAAGACTATATTCGGTGGCTTGTTCGTGGGATTCGTGATGCTGCCGGGCGCTATTTACCTGGGGTTGATGGCCGGTATGAGTCTGGGACCGGCCGCCGAATGGACCACCATTATTCTGTTTACCGAGATTGCCCGTCGCTCGTTTATTAGCCTGAAGCGCTCGGAAATCTATATTCTCTTCTATGTGGCCGCCGGACTGACGGTGATGCAGGGCGCTATGGCCCTCTCCGGCGGCGCCTTTGCCGGTAGTATGTTCTGGCAGTATTTCGTGCGCTCGCCCGCCGCCAAGAGTATGGGGATTGCCAACCAAGTGCCCACCTGGGTAGTGCCCCCTGCTGATTCGATGGCCCTCGCCGGCCGCACTTTCTTCCACATTGACTGGTTGTTACCGGGCACGTTGATACTGGTGAGTTACGTCCTGAGCCGACTGGTGTGGTTCGGCATGGGTTATTCCATGTTCCGTATCACCTCTGATTACGAGAATCTACCTTTTCCCTTTGCGGCCATCACCGCTCAAGGCAGTACAGCTTTAGCCGAAACCACCACCAAGGCCGAAACCTGGCGGTGGCGTACTTTCTCCATTGGGGCTATGGTGGGGCTGGTCTTCGGCGCTATCTACGTGGGCATACCTACTTTGACTGAAGTCGTCCTCACTGAACCTGTTCAGTTAATACCCATCCCCTGGTTGGACTTGACCCGCCGCACCCAGAGCATTCTGCCCGCCGTACCTATAGGCTTTATGACTGACCTCAGCAATATCGGGGCGGGATTTGTGATCCCTTTCTGGGCGGTTACCGGTAGCTTTATCGCTATGCTGGGAACAGTAATAGCCAATCCGCAACTGTACAAAATGGGTATCCTGCATAGTTGGCGTCCCGGAATGGATACCATCAACACCCAGTTTGCTAACCAAATTGATTTCTACTTCAGCCTTGGTATTGGTGTATCTCTGGCCGTAGCTGTCCTGGGAGTTTATGAAATTCTCCGCCAAATGAGCTACAACCGGGCTGCTCAGCAGGGGAATGAGGAGACGCGCGGTTCCTGGAAACCTCCTACTGGCCGCGGCGACCTTCCGATATGGATACCGATTGGACTCTACACTTTGGGCGCGCTGGGATACATATTGTTATGCTGGAAGCTGGTACCTGCCTTTCCTATTATCTACATCGTTGCCTTCGCCTTCCTGATTAGTCCCATTGAGTCTTACATTAATGCTCGTATGATCGGGCTGACCGGCCAATTCCTGGGCATCCCTATGGTGTTAGAAGGCACTATTATCTTCAGCGGGTACAAGGGCATTGATATCTGGTTCGCCCCTATTCCGCGATTCAACATGGGGGGAGCGGCACAGAACTTCCGTATCCTGGAGCTTACTGGTAACAAGATTATCAGCGTGGTCAAGGCCGAATTGCTTATGCTGCCTATTGCCACCATCCTTAGCTTGCTGTTCTGGCAGTTAGTCTGGCGCTTGGCCCCCATCCCCTCACCGGCATATCCGTACGCCCAGAAGATGTGGCATCTGCAGGCCCTGCAACGGGGTCTGTGGTTTACCTCTACTTTGAACCCAGAACACAGTACATTCTACAAAGCATGGAACAAGTGGTACGCTATTGGTGGGTTTGGCGCCGCTATCGTACTGTACGCGCTGCTGCGGTCCTTGCGCCTGCCCATACTGCTGGTATATGGCGTAATCCGTGGCTTCGGAATTCTGCCCCACTACGTATTCCCCCAGATGGCCGGAGCCCTCATCAGCCAGTTCTACTTCATACCTCGCTTTGGCGCCCGGCGCTGGAAGCAGTATGCCACGGTGTTGATGGCTGGGTATTCCTGTGGAATGGGTCTGGTGGGAATGGGGGCCATCGCTCTGGCCCTCATTGGTAAGGCAGTTTCCCAGATGCCCTTCTGACCAGGGTGGTATAGCGTCTGCTCTACCAGACACAGTATACCCCTATAATAGCGGGACACTGGTCATATACGTCTGTATGATTAGAGGCGATAGGATTTATATATACAGCGCCGGTTCCGGGGGAACCTGTTCAGAAAGCCTTAGCTGCATCCTGCCAGCCCTGAGCACTTGTTACCTGCCACCGGCCTTGGTTCTTCTGAAGCTGAACTTGGACAGTAACGTGTTGCCCGGTGCGGGCCGACGCGGCCCCCACCGAGAACCACACCTCCACCATCGCGACGGCCTCTGACCCAGTTACCTCCAATGAGCGGACTGTAGCCACAATGTTAAACGGCTCTGGCTCGCGGAAGGCACTAACTCCCAGCCGCATCAGGTCCCGGCGGGTGTAGGTGCCGTCATCGTAGTCATCGGCGATATACCGCATAACCCCAGACAGGCTTTTGCGCTCTGCCGCCCGCTGCATCTGCAAAAATACGTCCATAACCTGCTGGCGGTCTGAGGGGACAGGTCGTCTAAACCAGTAAATAGTCAGCCCGGCACCGACTGCAATGATAAGAATTGCCAGTACAATGGTGAGGAGACGTGGTGTTGCCATATATGCCGCCCTGTCTTACTTCCAGAGGCGTTGCAATTGTACGAAGGCGCAATCAGCCAGG
>JALGTV010000081.1 GCA_029821215.1 Candidatus Zipacnadia bacterium
CACGAGGCGGGGCATCCGACGATGTCTTGGAGGACAATCGGATCCTCGGTATACTCCAGATATGGCGCCAGCGGCCCGTCACTGGCGGCAGCCGCGAAGGCAGCATTGATTGCCTCCTCGTCAGTCGCCTTTTCCACCTCAACTACGAGGTCAACTATCGACCCGGTTGCGGTCGGCACACGCAGCGCCATTCCGTCCATCTTGCCCGCCAGCGCAGGGATAACCAAGCCGATCGCCGACGCCGCACCAGTGGTAGTAGGGATGATATTTATCGCCGCGGCCCGAGTTCGGCGCAGGTCCTTGTGGGGGAAGTCAAGGATCCGCTGGTCATTAGTGTACGAATGAATTGTAGTCATAAGACCGCGGGTAATGCCCCAGTTGTCATTGAGGACCTTGCACATCGGGGCTAGACAGTTAGTCGTACAAGATGCGTTGGAAAGAATGTGGTCATTGGCCGGATCATAGATGTTATCATTGACGCCGAGGACCACGGTACATATCTCGCCCTTGCCTGGTGCGGAAATGATGACTTTCTTCGCACCGGCCTCCAGATGCCATGCAGCCTTGTCCGCTTCCCGAAAGACGCCAGTAGACTCCAGCACGATCTCAACGCCCATATCCTTCCAGGGCAGTTCCTTTGGGTCGCGAATCTCCAGCGACTTGACCACTTTACCATCTACGATTAATTCGTCATCCGAGACCTGAACTTCGCCCGGATAGCGACCATAGACGCTGTCATATTTGAGCAGATGGGCCAGCGTATCGTTGTCAGTGAGGTCATTAACCGCCACTACGTCAATTTCGTCAGCGAATTGCTCCTGGATAACCTTGAAGACCTGCCGTCCGATACGGCCAAAACCATTTATACCTACTTTTACTGCCAATTTAATCACTCCTATTTAGAATTTAATTTGCTGAACAAACAACAGCAGATTATCGGCCCTATCCGGTAGCCGATTATGGACTATAAGGGGACACATCGTCAAGTAAGCGGCTACGGCGTGAGTATGGATCCTACCCGTTGAGCGGCCAGATCCATTATGGCAGCGGCTAAATTCTCGGGATCATGCCGGGCCCAGTTGTCCTGCGATATCAATTCGCGGCCAATCGGTATGAAACCTTGCTTGGCAATTTGCCGACGGTCGTAGGCCACAAATTCCGCTCCCTCCTGACGGTAGCGCGCCAGGACATCCGCATCCGGCTTCTTAGTATTCACGAGCACATAGTCAAATAGTGTTTCACTTACGTGCGCCTTGATGGCCGCCACATGGTCACCAGCATCAAAGCCGTCAGTCTCACCGGGCTGGGTCATCACATTACAAACTAACATTTTGACCGCGTCACTGCGGCCGATGGCCTGGGCTATTTCCGGGACCAGTAGGTTAGGTATAATACTGGTAAACAGGCTGCCGGGGCCAATAACAATCACGTCAGCTTCCTGGATTGCCTCTACTGCCTCGGGCAACGCCGCTGGTGCCGGCGGATCCAAGTAGACTCGTTCAATGGGCTGGGGGCTCTTTACGATCGTAGTCTCCCCGCGCACCGTTTCGCCTTCACTTAGTTTCGCACAGAGCGTAACCGCTTGTTTAGTCGGAGGCAGCACCCGGCCTCGAATAGCCAGAATCTGGCTGCTGGCTCGCACTGCTTCCTCAAAGTCCCCGGTAATCTCAGTCAGAGCCGCAATGAGCAGGTTGCCAAAGCTGTGCCCACCTAAGTCGCCCGAACTACCGTCAAACCGGTAATCAAATAGGCGGGTCATCATCGGCTCAGAATCCGCCAGGGCTACCAGGCAATTACGAACATCGCCCGGCGGCAAAATACCCAAATCTTCTCGTAGCCGACCCGAACTGCCTCCATCATCAGAGACAGCAGCAATTGCGGTCAGCTCCGTAGTATACTTCTTAAGACCGCGCAGCAGAGCAGATAATCCCGTCCCCCCACCCACTACTACCACCCGTATCCCCTGGCTGCGCCGGGACAGCATTATGTCTACCAACCGCTCCTCTTCGGCGGGCAGAAAAGTCCGCGCCACGGATCGCATCATCCCGCGCACGCCGCCCGCTACCGCCATCAGTCCCAGGCCGATACCGGCCGTCCCCAGCGCGACCGCCGCCGCTGGCCCACCAGCCCACGCCGTCATATCGTAGGCAAATATGTTGAAAACTAACACCGCCCCCAGGCCCGCCAGAGCCAGCCCCCCCAGCAGCAGTGCGTACCAGCGCTTTATGCCTAAGCCCGGGTACAGCCACCGCAAAGGCCGGGGCCATTTCTCCAGATCAGCTTTCATCATCCCAATCGCCGTTCCTTGGGTTACATTTGCGCTCTGGCCTACTGGACAAAAAGAGAACCTCGCTACGGGCTCTCCGGGCTGCTGCGCTTAACTGTGTATTGGCTCTACTGTTTGTCCGGTATGCGGGTATCCTTGTCCTTAATATACTAATTATAACAATAATCGTGCGTACAGTCAACTCAGCCCGGTATAATTACCAAGGCCTTAATCCACTGGGGTAATACGAAGTAGGGCTATATGCACTATGGCAACGGGAGGGTGAGAGGACTATCCGCTTTCTCCGCTCCAGTTTCGAGCAAAACCTGACGCTATACAAAGTGATCAACGTGCTGGATGTTCTCCTTATGCAGCCGATGGGGCTTCCGCTTTGCTCTCTATCCTAATCGCCTTTCCAGACCAGTGTTTATTGCCGTCGCCAGGGTGACAATGGTGACAGGTTTGTTTAGTATCTGGTCAACCTGGGGGCGAGCGTGTTTACCGATCGGGTCGTCCCAGCCGGTCAAAAGAATTGTGTAGGTCTGGGGATCACGCTGCTTGGCCGCCTTGGCCACCTCCCAGCCGGAGATATTGGGCATTGCCAGGTCGGTTATAACTACATCGTGATCATAGGTGTTTAGTAGTTGGAAGGTTTCCTCGGAAGTATTAGCCGCAACGGCCTGATGACCCAGGGCTTCTAACATCTCGACAAGCAACTGACATAAGACTGGTTCGTCATCTACTACCAGCACCCGGGCATGTCCATTGCTTTCTGGTACAGTAGTTTCGGTTGTCATCGGAACCTCCTCGTCACTGCGGGGAATAGTGAGGGTAAAAGTAGTGCCTTCGTTGACGGTACTGTCTACCGCCAGGTCCCCGCCATGTCGCTGGGCAATGGCACGAGCTACACTCAGCCCCATTCCCATATTTTCGCCTTCCTTGGTCGTAAAGAATGACTCAAATATACGCTGCTGGTCGTCAGTGGTAATGCCCATTCCGTTATCAGAAACAGTCACCGCCACTGTCGCGCCATCGGTATGGGTACCAACAGCAATCTTGCCCCCCGCCGGCATGGCCTCACAGGCATTCAGAATGAGGTTAGCCACAATGTGGCGCAACTCGGCGGGGTTGCCCATAATAGTGGCAACTGGGGCCAAATTAGACTCCAGCCGAATCACAACTCCGTCCCGTTGGGCCTGATCGCGCCATCGGTAGCGGGTGGTGTCAATCGCGTCTTTCACCACCGAGTTAACCTCTACTGGTACGAATTCCTCCCCGGCAGGAGTAGGTTGGGCAAAACGCTGAATTCTCTTCACCGTCTCACTACCATCCAGGGCAGCTTTCTCGATGGTCTTCAGAGCCCGCTGGCCCTGAGCATCCTGCGCATTCATAAGCAGCAGTTGGACCCGTCCCAATATTGCCGTCAGCAGGTTGTTAAAATCATGGGCCACACCACCGGCTATTTGCCCCAAAGCTTTCAGTCGCTCCGCCTCCAGGGCTTGCTCCTCAAACTGCTTGCGTTGGGTGATATCACGAGCAACGATCTGGTAGACTTCCTGACCGGCCAGTTGTAACTTGTTCACCGATGCCTCAAAGGGAAATTCGCTGCCATCCCGCCGGCGGGCCGTGCCAGTCATGCCGGTGACTTGATTCAGCTTATCCACCTGGGCGGCCTGTTCGCGCTGCCAAGTGCCCCCATCTTCCGGTAGCAGTTTAGCCAACCCCAGCCCAATCAACTCATCCAAGTCATACCCGCTCATGTCGGCAGCAGCCGGGTTAGCTTCCAGTATTCGCCCCCTGCTGTCTACTAACAGAATGGCATCAGCAGCCGTTTCCATTAGGCTGCGGTACTTTGCTTCGGCCTCGGGTGACTGCACCCGCATTGCCTCCTCGGCGACTCTGGTGACACCGGTACCCGGTGTCAGTCAAGCCGCCTGTTCGTAGCAGAACAGCTATCTACCGGGAAGTTATTCTGTGGTATATGTTACTTCGGCATTTGTCGCCAAAAGTTGACCGCCGACGGCAGGATTTCTCGCCTTTTGCGGAGCGCTAAGTCCAACTGCCGGAAGGAAGATGCACTCTACAGTGAGAAATGGTTATTTGTGCTCTGCAGTAGCAAGTCAGAGGTCGCTAACATTGAAGGATGCCCAAAGATAACAAGGGAGGTGGCCGCGATTCGCACTAAATTTGGTGTCATGGGTTCAGCCGGTGGTGAGTTGCACCAAGAGGTGCTGGAGAAAGCCTATAAGCTGGGGGAAGAGATTGCCAAACAGGACTGTGTAATGCTCACCGGAGCTTGTCCGGGGTTGCCCCATCAGGCAGTACTGGGGGCCAAGGCTCACGGTGCCCTGGTGGTGGGAATCTCACCAGCGCTGTGCCTGGATGAGCATATCAAAAAGTATAACTCGCCCTATGAGGAGTACGATGCTATTATCTTTACCGGCAGTGGTTTGATGGGCCGAGAGATTGCGAATATCCGCAGTTGCGATATTGTCTCTATCATTGGGGGCCGCTCGGGTACTCTGGGGGAATTCTGCATCGCCTTTGACGAAGGCAAGCTAATCGCCGTGCTGCTGGGAACCGACGGGATTGCTGAACATCTGGAGAAAATAGTCAGTTTCATAGACAAACAAACCGATGCCGAAGTCATCTACGACTCTGACCCGGTTTCTCTGGTGCAACGGGCACTGGCCGCCCACCAGCGGCGCGTAGCGGCCGGCGTTGCCTACTTAGGCCCGCGAAACACCATATAGAAAGAAAAGTGACTCAGAATGCAGTTGACATTTCTGGGAGCAGCCCGGCAGGTAACTGGCTCTCGCTTCTGGTTGCAGACTTCAGCCGGTAATGTGCTGGTTGACTGCGGCCTGTATCAAGGGCAAGACCATCCGCGCGTGCAGAATAAGTTAGACTTTGACCTTGATCCCGCTGCCATTGATTGGGTACTGCTGACTCATGCTCATATTGACCACAGTGGCTTGCTGCCCCGCCTGTATAAGTTGGGCTTTCGCGGCCAGGTCATAACTACCGAAGCTACGGCTGATCTGTGCGAGTTGATGCTGCTGGACAGCGCTCACATCCAGCAGGAAGATGCCCAGTTTGATTTGAAGAAGTGGCGGCGTCGGGGCCGGGTCGGTCCTCCTCCTCAACCGCTGTATACAGTAGAGGATGCCGAGCAGTGCTTGCAGACTTTCCAGCCCGTTGCCTATGACGAGAAAATCTCTCTGACGCCGGAAATGACCGTGCGGTTCTGCGACGCTGGTCACATCCTGGGCTCAGCCTCCATTGAGGTCTGGGTCAGCAATGGTGACCAGCAGCGCAAGATTGTCTTCTCCGGCGATATTGGTGGGCCGGATCGTCCCATCCTGCGCGACCCGCAGGTGCCAGCAGGGGCTGACTTCGTGGTCATGGAGTCTACCTATGGTGATCGCTCCCACGACCCCCGTTCTCACAGCATAGCCAAGCTAAAAGACATCGTCCGCACCACTCTAAGGCGAGGCGGCCACCTGCTCATTCCAGCCTTCGCGGTCGGCCGCACTCAAGAGGTACTGTTTGAGATAGCCGAGTTCATCCGGTCGGGTGATATTCCCGAGACGCCGGTATTCGTGGACAGTCCCATGGCCATTGAGGCCACCGAGATCTTCCGCCGTCATCCTGAGTGTTTTGACGCTGAGATGAGGGAGCTTATTGCGTCTAACCACTCACCATTCCGCTTCCCGGGCCTGAAGATTACCCGCAAACGCGAGGAATCTATGGCTATCAACGATTTTCGCCAGCCGTGCATCATCATTTCCGCCAGCGGTATGTGTACTGGCGGCCGTATCCGCCACCACCTGCGCCACCACTTATCCCACAACGATGACACCCTGCTCTTCGTGGGCTATCAAGCCGCCGGCACACTGGGCCGCCGCATCCTGAGCGGTGCCCAACATGTGGAGATTTTCCCCGGAGAGACCCACGAAGTGCGCTGTGAAGTGGAGAGCTTACCGGGATTCTCGGCTCATGCTGACCGCGCGGGGCTGCTGGCCTGGCTACAGGAGGCGG
>JALGTV010000082.1 GCA_029821215.1 Candidatus Zipacnadia bacterium
CAAACTAAGCACCAACTCGCGGGCCGGTCTCTCTCAGAGGCGGCCCGTGTTTCTTTGAGGCGGGCCGACCGGGAAACCGGTGCCCGCCTCGTTCTTTTTGAAAACCTTAGAACTTTTCTCGTTCAGATCGGAACGCCAGCCGCTGCGGGAGAGCAGCGGAAGAGGCGATGGAGGTCGCCTCGGCAACCGATCCTACCTGGCAGCCCTTCGGCAAGCTCAGGACGGGCCTGCCAGTAATCCGTACGCGCAGACTACGCTGTTGAAGGGAGGTGATATCATGGCCACGGGAGATGGAGCGCAATGTTCGCACCAGCCGCCGGCAACGGCGGCCGGTGCACTCCACGGGTGCTCCTGGCGGGGCGAGGTGAACCAACGTGATGCCGCTGTTCAGCCGTTACCCGCTGGCCTGGTCTTTAGCCAGCCACCTCAGAGGAGTGAAAGAATTGAGTGCCATATATTATCCTGATTTGCCCGAGTTTACCCGCCGTGCTGCTCACGGCAACCTGGTCCCGGTCTATCGGGAAATCATCGCCGACCTGGAAACCCCTACTTCGGCCTTTTTGAAGCTGCGTCAGAATGGTAACGGCTATGGGTTCTTGTTAGAGAGCGTCTCCGGCGGCGAGAATATTGCTCGCTATTCGTACTTAGCCACTAATCCCTATCGCCTACTGCGCAGCAAAGGGCGTCAGGTATCTGTCACTACCAATGGCGATCCCCGCCAGTTTACCCTCGCCGATGACCAGGACCCACTGGACATCCTCAAAGAGCTGTTAGCTGCCTACCAGTTTGTGCCCTTGCCCGGCTGGGAGCGTTTCACCGGTGGGGCGGTGGGCTACATCGGCTATGACATGGTGCGCTTCTTTGAGCGGCTGCCTGACGAGAAACCTGATGATTTGAACCTGCCTGATTGCTATTTTATGTTTACCGATACCTTAGTGGTATTTGACCACGTGCTCAATCGGGTCCGGGTGTTAGCCAACGCCCATATTGATGATGATCCGCAGGCCGCTTACTGGGCAGCCATCAAGCGCATTGAAGAAGTTATTGACTGCCTGCGGCAGCCAGTACCCCGTACCAGGCCGGCTGGCATAAGCACTGGCGTTCCGCCCGACCCTTCGGGACTGAACTCCACTATGACCCCAGCCCAGCATCATCAGGCGGTGCTTAGGGCCAAACAATACATCGCGGCTGGCGACATCATCCAGGTAGTGGTTGGCCACCGGATGAGCACCAAGCTCAATACCGACACCTTCAGTCTCTATCGGGCCCTGCGGGCCATCAATCCTTCCCCATATATGTTCTACTTGAGCTTTGATGATCTGAAGCTCATCGGCGCCTCCCCGGAAGTGTTAGTAACCGAGGACAAAGGTGAGGTGGTAACCCGCCCTATCGCCGGCACCCGGCCCCGCGGATTAGCCGCTGCCGAGGATGAAGAGCTGGAAGAGCAGTTGCTGGCCGATGAGAAAGAGCGTGCCGAACACGTGATGCTGGTTGACCTGCACCGCAACGATATTGGCCGAGTCTGCGAGCCGGGCTCGGTGCAGGTGGATGAACTGATGACCGTAGAGCGCTATTCCCATGTCATGCACCTGGTCAGTAATGTCCGCGGCAAGCTGCGCCCGGATAAAGACCAATTTGACCTGCTGCGGGCCACTTTCCCGGCTGGCACGCTGACCGGTGCCCCCAAAATCCGGGCTATGGAGATTATTGAGGAGCTTGAACCAGTCAAACGCGGACCCTATGGAGGAGCAGTAGGCTATTTCAGCTTTTCCGGAGCCATGGACACCTGCATAACCCTGCGCACCTTCGTGGTCAAGGACGACACCGTCTACATCCAGGCTGGCGGCGGCATTGTCGCCGACTCCGACCCTGACAGTGAATACCAGGAGACCATGATAAAGTCCCGGGCTTTGCTGGAAGCGGTCCGCCTGGCCGAGGAGGGGCTGATATGATCCTGCTTATTGATAATTATGATTCATTTACTTATAACCTCTACCAGTACTTGTCCATTCTGGATCAGGAGGTGGCCGTATATCGCAATGACCAGATTACCCTGACCCAGATCGGTGAGATGGCGCCCGAGCGGATCGTTATATCCCCCGGCCCGGGCCGACCCTCGGAGGCGGGGATAACCTGCCGGCTCATTGAGCAAATGGCTGGCCAGGTGCCTATTTTGGGTGTATGCTTAGGCCACCAGGCTATCGGCGAGGTGTTCGGGGCTACGGTAGACCGCGCCCCGCGGCTTATGCATGGTAAAACTTCCCCAATCCATCACGATGGCGCGACCATTTTCCAGTCACTGCCTAACCCGTTTGAAGCAGTGCGCTACCATTCGCTGGTGGTGCTGCCCGAAACTGTGCCGGACTGCTTGGAAATCACCGCCTGGACCGACCAGGACGAGATAATGGGCCTGCGCCACCAGCAATATCCCATTGAGGGGGTACAATTCCATCCTGAGTCTATACTGACTGAGCCCGGCCTGGATTTGCTGCGCAATTTTCTTAGTCTGGGCTGTTAGTCGTTCAACAGGAGTGAGGCCAATGATATCAGAGGTACTGGAGAAACTCAGCCGAAGAGAGCACTTAACCGTCTCCGAAGGCGAGGCCATTTTGGATTATGTAATGTCCGGGCAGGCTACTGGTGCCCAGATCGGGGCACTACTGATGGCCCTGCGGATGAAAGGAGAAACTGCCGCCGAAATCTGCGGCTTTGCCCGCACTATGCGCCGCCACTGTGTGCGCATTAGCTGCTCATGTGACAATCTGGTGGACACCTGCGGGACCGGCGGCGACAAACTGGACACCTTCAACATATCCACCGCCGCTGCTCTGGTAGCGGCCGCTGCTGGCGTGCCCATCGCCAAGCATGGCAACCGCTCGGTATCCAGCGCTTGCGGCAGTGCTGATGTACTGATGGAGTTGGGGGTGAACATTGACCTGGAGCCGGCCGCTGTGGGCCAGTGCATTGACCAAATCGGCCTGGGCTTTTTATTTGCTCCCCATTTGCATCCAGCGATGAAATATGCCATTGGGCCGCGCCGGGAGATGGCCATCCGTACTGTCTTCAATCTGCTGGGGCCGCTTACCAATCCTGCCGGCGCGCCCCGTCAGCTTCTGGGCGTATTTTCTGAGGAGTGGGTGGAGCCGCTTGCTCAGGCCCTTCAGCAGCTCGGCGCCGAGCAGGCTATGGTGGTCTACGGTCTGGCGGGCCTGGACGAAATATCCACGATGGGGGAGACCCTGGTGGCGGAGTTAAATAATGGTCAAATAGACACCTACCACCTCACCCCCCAGGCCCTGGGTGTGCCGGCCGTTGACGCCGAAAGCCTGGTCGGCGGTGACCCCGCCGAGTCAGCTCAGATGCTATTGTCAGTGTTGCAGGGCCAGCGAGGCCCCCGTTATGATATTGTTATGGCCAATGCCGGCGCCGCCATATATGTGGGAGGAATAGCCAGCGATATCAGCGAAGGTATGCAGCGAGCAGCAGAAGTGATAGACTCAGGAGCAGCTTTGGAGAAGCTCGAGGCCCTCCGAGACTTTTCCCAGACTCATAAATAGGGTTGTCGCAGAGTTCTGAGGGAGAGTATCTCTGTCCGGCTTGTACAGCGCGTAGGCGGGGTTCACCTGCCTTATGTTGGGTAGCGCAGGTTAAGAACCTGCGCTACGCGGAGTAGGCGGGATGCTCTAACCCTGCCACTTGTACGGCGCGTAGGCGGGGTTGTCTCCTTCGGCAGGCTCAGGACGGTGAGCTTGCCGAACCGCAACCCCGCCCCACGCAGGTCAGAGAACGGGCGCTACATAATATTATGTTTGGTGACACAAATGCTCACTGGTACAATTCTGGATAAAATAGTACAGCACAAGCGCCAGCAGCTCCGCTACGAGATGCGGGATATGCCCCTCTCGGCCCTCAAGGAGCAGATTGCTGATCTGCCCCCGCCGTGCGATTTTACTGCCAGCTTGCAAGGCCCAGTAGTGGCGGTGATTGCCGAAATCAAGCCGGCCAGCCCTTCGGCGGGGGAGCTGGCCGGGCCGCTGTTTGACCCGCGCATCCTGGCTCAGGAATACTGTGGTGGTGGGGCGGCGGCCATCAGCGTGCTCACCGAGCGCAATTACTTCCACGGCGAGCCCCATTTCATCCGCCGGGCCAAGGCTCGCATACCACTGCCCATACTGCGCAAGGACTTCATCTTTGACCCTTATCAGATCTATCAGTCAGCAGCCCTGGAGGCTGATGCACTGCTGCTGATAGCAAGCATCTTGGAGCCACCACTGCTGCGCGACCTATATGATCTGACTGTTGAGCAGGGAATGACCGCTCTGGTGGAGGTCCACAATGAGGCCGAGATGGAGCAGGCCGGGGAAATCGGCGCTGCGCTGATTGGTATCAACAACCGCGATCTGTCTACTCTAAAGGTGGACTTGGCTGTCACCGAGAGACTGGCCCCGCAAGCCCCTGAAGACGCGTTGCTGGTCAGTGAGAGTGGTATTGGCTCTCGCCAGGACGTACAGCGGCTGGCCGCAGCCGGAATTGACGCGGTTCTGGTAGGCACGACCTTGATGAAGAGTGAGGAACCTAACATTACCGTGCGCGCCCTAACTGGCGTATCTAAGCAAAGCCATTGCCACTCCGCGTAGCGCAGGCCTTCGCCTGCCGTAGCAGGCTTTCAGCCGACGTAGCCAAGGCTACCTTGGCGAAGTAGGCATGGCCTGCGAAGGCAGGTTCTCCAACTTGCGTGGTGGCGGGGTTAGAGAACCCCGCCTACGCGGCGCACAAGTAGCGAGGTCGGAGAACCCCGCCTACTCCGCGCACAAGTAGCGAGGTCGGAGAACCCCGCCTACTCCGCGTAGCGCAGGTTCTCAACCTGCGCGACCCAATGAAGCGAGGGTGGTAAACCGTGCCTACGCGATGCCGTTTCGTTATGATCGTTCGACGTTGTTGAGCACTGAATGCTATAGGAGGAGCACCCTTCCTGTCCTGAGCCTGCCGAAGGGTGCCCCGATTTATGACTGAGAAAGGCGGTAAAGACATGGAAGTCCAAGAAATGACCGCTCCGCAAGCGAAAGGCCGCTTCGGGCGGTACGGAGGTCAGTATGTACCCGAGACTTTAATGGGTGCCTTAGAAGAATTGGAATCGGCCTATCTCCAGGCGCGGGAAGATGAAGATTTCCAGCAACAGTTGGATTACTACCTGCACGAGTATGCCGGGCGGCCCAGCCCGTTGTATCTGGCCGAGCGGCTCAGCGAGGTCTGCGGCGCCCGCATATACCTGAAGCGCGAGGACCTCAATCACACCGGCGCTCATAAGATCAATAATTGCCTGGGCCAGGGCCTGCTGGCCAAGCGAATGGGCAAGCCGCGCCTAATTGCCGAGACCGGTGCCGGCCAGCACGGAGTGGCCGCGGCTACCGTCGGGGCACTATTTGGGATGCAGACAGTCGTCTACATGGGCACCGAAGACATCCGCCGCCAGGCCCTTAACTGTTTCCGCATGGAACTATTAGGGGCCAAAGTGCGGCCCGTGGAATCAGGCCGTGGCACTCTCAAGGATGCCCTCAACGAGGCTATCCGCGACTGGATGAGCAATGTGGAGAATACCCACTACCTGCTGGGCAGTGTCTGTGGCCCTCATCCTTACCCCACAATGGTCCGCGATTTCCAGTCGGTGATCGGTACCGAAGCTCGCCAGCAGTGTCTGGATAAGGAGGGCCGCCTGCCTGACAAAATAGTGGCCTGCGTGGGTGGTGGTTCCAATGCCATAGGCATCTTTCACAACTTCATTGAGGATGAGCAGGTTGAGCTAATTGGCGTGGAGGCGGCGGGTAAGGGGCTGGATACGGGTGAGCACGGTGCCTCTCTGGCGGCGGGGAGTTTCGGAATATTACATGGGTCGGCCTCCTACATCCTCCAGGACGGCGATGGGCAGATATCGGAGGCCTACTCAGTAGCCGCCGGCCTGGATTACCCGGGAGTTGGCCCCGAACACGCCCACCTGCGGGAAATCGGCCGTGCCCGCTATGTCACGGTAACTGACACTGAGGCCATTGAGGCGTTCGGTCGGCTCTCGCAGTTGGAGGGTATAATTCCGGCCCTGGAAAGTGCCCATGCGGTCGCCTACGTGCTGCAGATGGCTGATGAGCTTGACGAGGATACGATCGTGATAATCAACCTCTCAGGCCGGGGTGATAAAGACGCTCAGGAAGTACGTCAAATGACAAAATCTGACCCCAAGGACAACGACAGATAAATGAACTCCATA
>JALGTV010000083.1 GCA_029821215.1 Candidatus Zipacnadia bacterium
ATACCCCCGGGGCGGGTGGTCTATTTTGAGAATGCAGCCAACCGACACCGCGCGCTTCCCGTGTTTAACAAAGGGACCTTGGTTGACATGTATATTGCTAAGTCTGCTGCTGAGGCCGACGTGGACGCGCGGGTCCTGATACCCCATTTAGCCGAGCCAGTCGGCGGCAGTCGGCAGCCCAACTTTATCGTTACTGCCGAGGCAGGCATATTCCTGTTTATGACCATCAATCCGCGCTCTGGATATCCATTTCTGCGGTCTCTGCCCAGCCCTGCTCAGCTTCCGGCCCCGCTTGTGCCGGGGGCTTATTCAGCCTATCTGTGCGACTTTTACCGCACCGGTCAGCCCGTGCTGTTGTGTGGTACGGACCAGTACGGGATGGTGTGCGCCTACGATGCCAGCCAGTTGGGCGTTATTCCATAAATTTTTCGCCAATGGGAGGATAATGTGCATTGGCAGCGAATCAAATAAGGTTTGCTTTACCAATACAATGATTAGGAGGACAAAATGGCTGATTTGAAAATAGCAGTTATGCTGGACAGCTTGCGGCTGGAACCTTACGAGGGGATGAAGAAGGTAGTAGAGATGGGGGTCAGCGGGCTACATATAGGGGCTCCGGAGAATCTTGATGCGGCGGGGCGCAAAGAACTGGTCAAGCACGTGCGTTCACTGGGGCTGGAGATTTCGGCAATTTCGGCGTGGGGCGGTGAGGTGCATTTGGAGAAAGCCGAGGAGCAGCAACGAAATGTGGCGTGGGCTAAGCGCTTGCTGCAATTAGCCGCTGACCTTGAGTGTGGCATTTGGCAGGCCCATGTGGGAGTTATACCAGAGGATACCGAAGACCCCGGCTGGAAGAACATGGTGGCTGCCATGCAGGAGATTGCCGAATGCGGCGAACAAGTTGGCGCCTGTCTGGCTATCGAAACCGGCCCCGAGCCACCGCGGGTACTCAAGAGACTTATAGATATCGTGGGTAGCGAGGCTATCCGCGTAAACTACGACCCGGCTAACTTCATCCTCTGGCCGCCACTCCTGGCGCAACAAGAGGGTAGAGAATACGACAAAGAGCAGGCTTTAGCCGAGTTTCAGCCTACCGAAGGCGTGCGATTACTGGGGCCTTATGTGGTCCACACCCATGCCAAGGATGGCCTGGTGCACCCTAATGGCCAAGCTCAGGAAGTTCCCCTGGGTGAGGGTTGGGTTGACTGGCCGCGTTATATTAACTATCTTCAGGAAGCCGGTTACCAGGGTTACTTCGCTATCGAGCGGGAGGTCGGGGAGGATCCGGTAGGAGATATAAAACGGGCAGTGCAGTTTCTCCGCAGTCTTTAGAGATAACAAGGAGGATGACCATAGGGTTACCATTTGGCACGGCACCGGCAACCAAATTGCCCTCACTTTGAAACATTTAGTAGGTAATCAAGCGTCAAATTATCGGTTCGGGTACCGGTAGGGAACGCCATCCTAACGGAAAGTTGGCTATTTACGTATGAATGAGCGGTTGTCCATAGGGATTCTTAGTACCCTCGCGGCTCTGGTTATGGTGATAGCAATAGGATGTGGGGGAGGGGGTGGGCTGCCGAGAATAATAGCTGTGACTATTACCCCTGATGACTTTACCGCTCACACTGGCGATGTTATCCGGTTCTATGCCTTTGGAGAGCAGCAGGGTGGGGGAAGCCGCGATGTAAGCCAGACCGTGAGCTGGCATAGCTCCGATCCGTCAGTGGCGACGGTGGATACCGATGCCGAATTAACTGCCATCGGGCCGGGCCAGACCGAAATTAGCGCCACCTACAAGAACATTACCTCAGAGTCTACAGTGGTCACCGTGACTAATCCCGGCCCCCAGTCCACCGCCCAGTATTACCCTCTGGGCCTGCACTATTGGTGGCAGTATACCGGAACACCGGTTACACCTTATGGGGTTAGCCCCCAGGCCGATGAGCCCGGCTATATGTATGTGCGCCATGACCAGGATGGCCTGGCCGAGCACGTAGGGGCTGGCGCCTCCGTCTATCTGCTGTCGTCGCCGCTGGAGACCGGTCACCGCTGGCTGTATGGCGATGACATCCAGCACTATTTCATCGTTGAGGCAACTGGTGAGACAGTGGATGTACCCGCGGGCGTCTACACCGACTGTGTGCAGGTGCGGGAGCACTGCATTACCCAGGCCGATATTGAGTACGACATCTTCACCTGGTATGCCCCTGGCGTGGGGCCGGTATTAACTCGATTCCCCGACTACGATCCCGGCAGTGGTCAAACCACTTGGGTTGAGCACCGCCTGCTTGACTTCCAGCCCGGTTTGCCCTAAGTTCATCAATGGCCTATACGCCCAAAACTCTCCATGATGGAGATGCCGGCTGGGCCCAGGATAACCACAAACATAGACGGGAAGATGAAGAAGATTAGCGGGAAGAGCATCTTAATGGGTATCGTGCCAGCTAATTCCCGCACCCGCAGGGTCCTTTTGACGCGCAGGCTTTCGCTGTGAGTGCGCAGCACCGAGGATATACTGGAGCCCAGTTCCTCGGCCTGACATAGCGCTGCCGTAAAGGCACTTAAATCTCGGACTTGAGATCGCTCAGCCAGACTGTGCCAGGCAGCGGCTCGAGGTTTGCCCAGCCGAATCTCAGTGAGGGCCTGGGAAAATTCTTCCATCAGCGGACCTTCCTCGCGTTGCAACAATTCCTTAATCGCCCCATCTAGCCCCAATCCGGCCTCTACACTGACCACCAACAGGTCAATTGTATTGGGCAAAGCTTTGGTGATAGCAGCTTTCCGTGCGGCGGCCCGGTTGTCCACCAGTATGCCGGGGAGCACCCCACCAACGCCGCAGCCTCCGACGACCATAAGAGATTTGACGGGCAGGCTTACGGACAGATGGCTGGCAGCGATCCAACCCAATACCAGTCCGCCCAAGGCAGCAACTCCTTGTAGAAATAGGAAAGTCTTAGCGTGCAGCCCCCAGGGATTTCCTGCCTGGGCCAGGCGAGCGTCGGCGCTGCTGAGCATAGTAGAGGGCGCGGCAGAGCCGACGACAGCGGATACTTTGTCAAGCAGCGGTTGCAGTATCCGTTCGCGAGGTGACCGGCTCATCTCAGGTAGCTCGACTGCCCCAGGTATTTCACCAATGCTTCTCATCCGCTGGAGAATAAGGTTGCGGGTCGTGCCAATAGTTAGAATGATGATGGAGAAGAATAGTATAACAAAGATCAATACGGATATTGCAACCGCCATATTCAGACACCTCACACATCAACTTTAAGCATAAGTTTGATCACGCCGAGCCCCGCCAACATCAGACCGGCTCCCGCCACCAGCATAATAGTACCAATAGGCTCAGTGACCAGCGGCATCAGATAGTTTGGGTTCAATAGGTAGATGATGAAGGCCAGACCCATGGGCAGGCAGGTCAGGACACCGGCGGAGAGCCGACCTTCCGCAGTGAGGGCGGCAATTTCAGCAGCGAGATGGAAGCGCTGCTGAATCATATCGCCAGTAGTCTCCAGGATTTCAGCCAGATTGCCGCCTACCTTGGACTGTATCTGTATCGCGATGACCATCAGCTTGACGTCGGCGCTCTGGGTACGAGTGGTCATATGGGCGAAGGCCTCTTCGCGAGAAACGCCAACATTGATTTCATCCAACACCCAGGAGATTTCCTGGGAAATCGGCGGGGCCATCTCGTCGGCAGCTACTTGTAGCGCTCGCAGGATAGAGAAGCCGGAGCGTAACGAGGAAGCAATCAGCCGTAGGGTCTCAGGAAGCTGGATGGTAATTTGCTTCTGTCGGTGGCCCTTGCGCATCATGGCATAAATCCAAGGGGCGGCCATCGCCAGCAGTGCGACAACAGAACGCGTAATAAGATGGTGACACCCGGGGCAAAATCAGGCCGTTCAATATTCTGGAAAGACGGCGTGGTATTATGCTGCGTAGTTTTAGCCAGCCGACGGCGTTCGTGAGCGATGCTGGCGGGAGCGAGTGCAGTGATGACGGCGTAAATAGTGCCGCCCAGAAGGAGCGATATCATAGATATAAACAGAGTCGGTGTCATGGCAGCTACCTCACAGCTCCCAGTGCTCGGATAAGTTCGGAGGTAGTTCAACGCCCTGAGATACTAAGTTATCGGCAAATTTCGGACGGAGTTGAGTGTAGATGTGCTCGCCAATGACGTTGCCTTGCTCGTCAATACCATGTTGCTCGTACCGATAGATGTCCTGGAGGATAATGGTATCCTCCTCCATCCCCTGGACTTCAGTGATATGGGTTATTTTGCGGGTGCCATCCCGAAACCGACTCTGATGAACGATAAGGTTGAGGGCCCCGACTATCTGCTCGCGTATAGCCCGGGAAGGCAGTTCGGTCTCAGCCATAAGGGCCATGGTTTCCAGGCGAGATAAGGTATCCCGGGGACTGTTAGTATGAGCGGTAGTCACCGAGCCGTCGTGGCCGGTGTTCATAGCCTGGAGCATGTCTAAGGCTTCCCCACCCCGCACCTCACCAACAATGATCCTATCCGGCCGCATACGCAGAGCGTTGCGGACTAACTGGCGGATAGTAATCTCACCGGTTCCTTCCAGATTTGGCGGTCGGCTTTCCAAAGTGACTACATGTTCCTGATTAAGCTGCAGCTCGGCCGCATCCTCAATGGTAATAATGCGTTCCGTAGCGGGAATGAACGAAGATAAGACGTTAAGAGTTGACGTCTTGCCACTGCCGGTGCCTCCCGATACTATGATATTGAGGCGGGCTTCTACACAGGCCTGCAAAAACTGGGCCATCTCCTCGGTAAGTGTGCCGAAATGCACCAGGTCCTCAGGAGTAAACGGATTCTTAGAGAACTTGCGAATGGTTACAGTGGCACCGTTGATGGCTAACGGTGGGATGATGGCATTAACTCGGGATCCGTCAGGTAGGCGAGCGTCAACCATGGGTGAGCTTTCGTCTATCCAGCGGCCCAAAGGGGCGATGATTTTTTCGATGATGCGCCGCACATGGTCACTATTGGTAAAGATGACGTCAGTTTTATGTAGTTTTCCCTCACGTTCAACGTAGACCTGGCGGGGGCCGTTAACCATAATCTCGCTAACAGTGGGATCGTCCAGCAAGGGTTGCAGCGGGCCGTAGCCGCGCAGCTCGGCCATGACTTGGGATTGCAACTGCTCGCGCACTTTGGTGCTGAGGGTAAGACGCTCGTCCTCAATGACCTGAATGGTGGTAGCCTGGATGCGGTCCAGAAGCTGGTCATCAGTTAGAGCTTGCAGCACTTGCAAGTTGGCGTTGTCCACTAATGTGCGGTGGATCTCGTCCTTTATTTCCAATAGCTCCTCAATCTCTTGCTGCCTTATCTCCTCAAGATATCGTTCCCCCCAGGCAGCAGTGGCCGGCGATGTTGTCATTTGACTGGCTCCTCCTAACTTAACTAATTCCGGTTCTCAAACTCTCCGCCCCGACCCCCTGATAGGGGGATGGGATTAAGCAGCCTGGCCGACATCCGCCTTGGAGGTGGCCACGGGTAATTTATGGGATGCCTCCAGGAGAAGGTCAGCCAATTCATTCAGACTGCGGGAGATATGCGCATTAGGTTGCGTGAGTACAAAAGGCTCACCCTTATTGGCGGCGGCCACAGTAGTTTGCACAGAGTTGGGAATCTGGAAAGTGACTGGCATGTCAACTGTCTCTTCCAGGTCCTTAATCTCGAAACGGTCTTGGGCCGAGGCCCGGTTAACTATCAGATGAATGGCCTGGCGAGATACATAGCCGGCATCAAGAAGTATTGTGATTAAGTTGGCGGTATCGCGAATAGTGGTCAGCTCGAACAGATTGGTAACAACCAAAATGTGCTGACACCGCGCCAGCACATACAGACTGCTGGACCAGAGCATAGGGGGCAGGTCACAAAAAACAAATCGGTAATTGCGGCGCAACACGCCCAGCAACGAAGCGATGTAGGATACTGAAAGACAATCCCAGGCCACTGGCTGGGGCGTGGAGGATCCTGGTAGGACCCGCAGGGTACTTTTGTGAGTAGCCAGGGCACTTTCCACCAATTGGGGGTCCAACTCATCAGCATGGGCCGCCAGATCAATTAAACTGCTCCGGGGTTGAAGATTCAGAGACACGCTGACGTCACCCAATTGCGCATACATGTCCACTAACACTACTGAGTCAGGAAAGCGTTGAGCGAATAGGGTGCTGAGGTTAGTGGCCAGCGTAGTTTTGCCAACTCCGTCTTTGGCGGAAACCAGGCCAATAGTGATAGGCATCTGCTCTGGATCAGTCACAATCGCATACTCATTGGTTTGCATAATCTGCTTGATCTGAGCACAGGTGACCACTGTGTCCACCAGCTCCTGCGGAGATAGATCAGGCGACAGAACAGCACGGGCACCTGCCTGCATAGCCTGAGCAATTGCGCTCGGGGCATTGGTGTAGTCTACTAACAACAGGCAGGCTACCTGGGGGGCGGCCAGATTCACCAGCTTGCAGACATCATATCCGCTGAGAGCGGGTAGTTTAGCATGAGCGATGAGGGCGTCAGGCTGGGTCTGGATTGCCATCTGGGCCGCTTCCAGACCGTCACGGGCAAAGCCAACAACCTCAATTTGCCCAGAGTCGGTAAGGATGCGCCGCAGGCCCTCGGCGTCGCCTGGTTCCGGCTCAGTTATCACAATCTGTATCATAGCTCACTACTCCATAGTTGACTGCAGTGTCAGCATCTACGCAGCGGCCCGGCTCTTTGTATCAATTTCACTCCCGCCGCATGACTGAGGTCGCTGATATGGTGATGGTTGACCCACCCTCCTCATCAGGCAGAGTCGGCAGCAAGCCGGCGCTGATTAGGGGGTGAGGGTAGGTAAGGCTTATCTTGATCTTAGCGCCCCGGGGAGCGCTATTTTGGCCTTCCACATTGCCCAGGGTTGTCCACTCCCACGATTGCGTGTCTTCATTGAAAGTCCCATATTGTTGAGTAACAGTGATGTTGTCGGTATTCAGAGAAGCGGCGGCCTCCATAATGGTGGTGGTGATGCTGGTGGTGTAACTACCGATAGCCCCCTCGCGACATCCCTCCCGCACAGCTTCATTCAAGATCAGCACATCCTTGAATAGCAGGCCAAACTCGGTAATGCCAAATAGTAAAGTGAGCAAAATCGGCGCCGTCAGAGCCAGTTCTACCACAGCGCCTCCCCACCTTTGGCGTGGCTGGCGGCGGCTTGTAGGTTGACGTGTCAGTCTCATTAGCCTCACTTACCCAGCGGAATGCCGGTCCACAACATGGTCAGTATGCTCCCCATGGCGATGGCGGTAGCGTAGGGAAAGTGAACGGTGCCCGTCTCGCGGCCGATTTGGGTAGGAATATGGGGGATAGCAACGGTAGCTATCCCGCGATAGAGTCGGTGCAAGGACGCCCCTAAGGCGCGGCGACGTATGGCAACGATAACAGCTATAAGTCCTCCTATTGCCACACTAACCGGTAGCGCATACACTATGAAGTGGAAGCCAGCTACCGCGCCGAGCGCAGCCAACAGTTTTATGTCGCCGCCCCCCAATGTACCGCCCAATAACATAGTTACTATCCACAGGCTCAGGACCAAACCGATTGCTCCCAGGCTATCCAGCAGTCCAGTGACACCGGCCGAGACTGCATTGATAAGTATGCCTACGACCAGTGGCGGGATCGTCAGCCAATTGGGAACTTTGCCCCAGTGTAGATCGGTGGCCAGGGCGGCCGTTAACATGGCTAATACAATAATTGTTTTGAGAATCGCAATATCCATTGTGACGTCCAGATGCAGCAATTCAATTACTGCTGACGGCAAAAGAGCCGGAGGCGAGCGGAGGGCATACCTCGCCTCCGGCTTGCTCGGACAGGCGTCAGCAGTGTCTGCTGACGCACTGGCAGGTGTATCCCTATCTAACTGCTGGTCCCGGCCAGAGTGTCCTTCACTGTGCCGACTTCGGTACTGACCTGAGTGCCAAGTTGAGTCCAGGCAGTGATAGCTGCGGCCACAATAAGGACCAACAGCAAGGCGTACTCAACCGTAGTCAGCCCTTCTTCGTCAGCCCATAGGTCCTTCAGCATCTGTAACATTATTTGTCTCCTCCTTAGTGGTAGATGGAACATCCAACATTTGGGTTTAACAGTCGTCTTCGCACTGTTATTATCGGAGGGGAGATAGCCGTCCTTAAGTACCGGCATTACAAAGATTGGTAAATAAGTGGTAACGAGAAGGAAAAGACCGGTCCAATCGGCCTAACCAGGCGATCAAGGGCAACAGGCACACGATTAAACCTCCCTGGCTAAGTTGTGAGGGGATGGAAGTAAAGGCGTAGATAATTACAAATACAGTCCAATAATGCCCCCCAAGGACTTGACAGACAGGGGACAATAGACTATATTGAGTATAATAAGTACATAAGTTTATGCTATTTACCAGCCACCATAAGGAGGAGCCAGTGTCTGATTTACAATTACCGCCGCTGTCAGCTCATAACAAGGAACCACTTTACGCCCAAATAATGCATATTTTGGAGCAACAGATTCGTCTGGGCCGCTTAGCGCCAGGGAATAAGCTGCCCACTCAGCAACAGTTGGCCGACTACTTTGAGGTCAGTCTGGCACCGGTTAAGCAGGCGCTGCGAGAACTGGAGGAACGAGGAGTAGTGTCCACTCGTCAGGGGCGCGGCACCTATGTAATGGATATCACACCCCTGTCCGAAGAGATCATTGAAGCTAATCGCATCCCCTGCTTTACCCGGGAGATGACAGAAAGCGAGCGAGAGCCCTCCTCGCTGGTGCTGGCTATTGAAGAAATAACCGGGAAGCAGCATCCCCATGCCGCCGAGGAGTTAGAGCTGAAGCCCAGCGATGAGATGGTACGTATAGAGCGGGTGCGCCGTGCCAATGGCCGGGCATTATGCCTACAGTGTAGCTATTTCCCGGCCAGTGAACTTCGGGGTATAGTTGACCGTGGTCTGGGGAGTACTGAGGCCCTCTCGGTAGTTTTGCGCGAGGAGTACGGAATTGTGATTGCCGTCTCGCGCCAGCGAATAAGCGCTACCGCGGCTACGCACCGCGATGCCGAATACCTGCCGGTAAAGGCGGGCGGCCCGCTTTTGCTGGTGGAGCGAACCTCGTACCTGGGCACGCGCGAGCCTATTGAATTCGTGGTGGACCGGCGGGTACCGGAGTTCAATTTCGTAGCCTGGCTGCGCCAGCAGTAGATAGGGCCATTTTACCAGCCGCTACCCAGGGGGTAGGCGGCAGCTTGGTGGACAATATGCTGTTCATTGGGAAAAGTCAGCAACTGCTGGGCCTCAGCTACCGATACCCACCGCCCCTCATCAAAAGTAGCCTCCTCTACCTGTATTACCTCACGCCGGGGGACTGACATCAGATAGAAGAGAACTTGCTTGTGGACCCCCTGGCCGGTTTTAGGCTCCACATAGTCATATTCGGTGGTCCCGATTAGCTGACCGGCAGCAGCCCGGATACCGGTTTCTTCGTAGACCTCCCGAACTGCGGCCTGACGAGGAGTCTCGCCGGGACGTAGCTTGCCCTTAGGCAGACGCCACTCGGCTGGCTCCCTTCGGTGCAATATCACGGTGTAGCGGGTGTGGTTAGATATGACTATGAGCACACCGCCAGCTGACCGCAAATATTCAGTGTTGGCTTGGCCGTTGCTATCGTTGGGCACGAATGCTTTACAGAGCTCGCCACCAGTATGACAGCGCTATCCCCCACAGCAAGAAGACGCCGGCAAGCAGCTTCCATAATCCCAGGAAGGTCAACCAGAACACTTCAGCTTGCTGAGGCGGAAGTCCCCAGATGGTAGACACAAACTCGGGGCAATAGGTCAGCAGCAACCTCCAGGCTATAAATGAGACGGCGACAAGCGCTATTCCCACGAGGAAGGCCATCCACGCCCCGTGGGCAGCAGCCATTATTAGCTGCCGAGGTGGAA
>JALGTV010000084.1 GCA_029821215.1 Candidatus Zipacnadia bacterium
TTCCTTAACCCGAGCCCAGCTACTGAATTCTGCCGCACCGACCGCGTGACGAGTCACATTCATTATCCAGGTATCTCCGGGCCGGGGCGAGACGTTGTTGGCGAAAGGCAGAGCTATCTCCGCCGTCCAGCCAGTGTCTACTACTGCTGTCTGGGCTTCCCAGCGGAAATCCTCAGATGCATCCTCCTGTACAGCATCGTACTGAGTGCCCAGCGGATTGACCACCAGATGGGCATAACTGTGGCGCTGTCCTACTGTGTCAATAAATAGCTCCAGACAGTCATCCTCCCATACTTTGCCATCACGCTGTTGGACGGTGGCGCGAAGCTCCTGCGGATGGGGGTCATGCATCTGGGCCCCGATGTACAGGCCCGCCGCGTCATAAACTGCGTATACCGTGGTCGGCAGCGAGGGCTGCTCATTTCCGCCCAGAGATACCAAACTACTGAAGACGGCCGCGCCGGACCATTCTTCGGCTCCTAATTGTCCGTCAATGGTGGGCACGGTCTCCACCCGAGGAACCGATATCACCGGGGGTGTGTAGAACTCAGCCGCACTGGCGACCAATGGGAGCGCACACAACAGGCAAACTGTTAGAACCGGCCAATGTAAGCGCACTGGACTTCCCTCCCTATACAAAAACTGGGTACAACCGACTAATTCGCCAACGGCTGGGGTTTTACCTTCTACCTGGGATGGCCCACTGAAATTACCAGCACGGGTGCGTGGTCAGTTGGTAACTGGAGCGTGTCGGTGACGGCTTCGTCTTGGAAAGCGCCGACCATAACCGCTCCTAAGTCCAGGGCTACCGCCTGCAAACACAGGTTCTCGCCGGCGGCGCCCACCTCCATGTGTACGTACTGCTTGGCCCGTCCGCCGTATTTGCCCGCTGTGCGCGCATAGACGGCGGTGATGACGAAATTGGCAGCCGCTTGCTCCACACACTGCTGGCCCAGACATGCCTGGGCTAACTGTGACATACGATTGCCGCTGAGACGGGGTTGGAGGCGGTGACCCTGAGGCAGGTAATGGTAGACACCTTGAGTGGTCACCACATACAGTTCCAGCGGATACAGAGCACCGGCTGAAGGCGCCGCGCGAAAGCCCCACTGTGCCTCAGTAATCCCTTGAGCTGCCCAGAGCAGTTGACCCATTTGTTCACTGGTCAGGGGCTGGTCGGTAAAGGCCCGCACCGAGCGGCGGCCAGCGATAGCCTTCTCTAACGCCACACTGCCCGTAGTGTCTGGTGGTGGCAACTGGATAATATCAGTTTTGGGATTATTAGGCCCAGACTCGCCGGGGCACTGGGTGGCAAGTAACACAGCCAGCAGCAGGCATATTACCACAATTGGTATGGCATGGGACATAGTATTTCACCTTCTGTAATTCTGTAAATTCGTATACCTAAGGGTTCACTACGACTTGGTTGTAACCGTTGTTAGTCAGCTACTCCGCCAGTGCAGCCGCTATTGTGCGGAGTATCTGCTCGCGGCGGCCTAACAAAGTCTTAGGGTCTGGATCAAAGTAGTGCGGGTCCACAAAGAGTCCAGGTACTGGATTAATGAGTTCCTCCAGCCGTTGGGCCCGCTCACCGGAAATACTCTCCTCAGATAACAACCTCTTAGCAGCCGCCAGCAAGGCTATGTCTTCCAGAGCTGCTCGGGTAACCTTTAGACGCAGCGACGGTAAAACTGGTCCCTCAGGCTCCCGGGGTGGATAGACACGGTAGTTATTACCGTTATGAATGCCAGCGTACGGAAAGCTGGAGGGCTTATCGGACAAGCGGAGCGTATCCCAGAAGTCAGCAGGCGGCTCGCCGTAGAACCCGGCCCATGTAAACACTCCCTTCGCGCCATAATAAGCCGACATCCATAGCGCCAGTCGGTGTTCCAGGGCGGGATTGTCAATCTCCATGTTAGGAGCCAGCACCAGCGGATCGCGCATCTGCCAGCGCACCGGCAGATGACAGTAGTAGTGCCACAGCTCCGGCTGCTTGAGATGACGGTGCCGTTGGGGATCGTAGCTGGCCGAGGATAGATCGGTCATCCATATATCACAGCCTTGATCCATGTCGGGGTGCCACTGGGCACTGGCCAGATAAACCCGCAGGCCGGGATACTTATCGTGCATCATCTGGCAGAACGGGATATTCTCATTCACAAAGGTCTCGGCATCGGGTTCGTCGGCGTTGCTGTAGATGATACACTGGTCCAGCCAGCCCTGGCTTTTGATGTGCTCGTACAGGGCGTCGAAGGCCTCGCCCTCAGGGGGACCGATGTCGAATAGAGTCATGCCCTGCTCAGTCAGGAATTGGTGAAACTCGTCAAATTTCTGCGGATTATTCGGGTCCCAGACACCCTTCAGAGCGTCTACGGGGATCATGTGGTGGTCCAAGACCAGCGCACACATATCCCGGAACTGTTGCTCGGTCAGGTTGCCCCGCTGGAACCAGCCAATGAACGGATAGGTGTTGGGGTCCAGCGTCAGCCCCCCGACGACCTGAATGGGAACTGATATATTACAATCCTGGTGACCGTCGGTGACTCTTACCCGGCATATAAGCTGTCCTGTGGGCATATCGGCCGGCAGTCGCACGTCAATCCAGAACGCGCCAACTTCTAACCCGTCGCCTATGAATACGCGCGACTCGGGCACAAGCGGATCCGGCCAGCGGTCTACATTATAACGTGGGTACGCCGGCTCGGGGACACTGACAAAGATCTCATGGAACACCTCTACGTCCGCTGGACAACCTTTGTCGTCTAGGGTCACATCTACCTGGTAGGAGGCTGCCGGTGTGCCTACCCACGGCAAGATGGCTATTTGAAAGCTGGCTGTGGTGCCTGCCGCTGCCCAGATGGTGTCGGCCTCGTGGTGCTGGCGCATGCCGGCAGGGAAGCTTGAGCCGCGGAACCAGTATTTATTGGGCCAGATTTTGACCAAGTCATGGGTAAGGCCTATGCAGTAATTTGCGGAGGGTGCTGCCGCGAAGCGTTGTTGAAAGCGAGTTAGCTGGTCACTGAAGGCCAGGCCCCATGGGTCTACCGTATTAGCAATGTCCTTTTCTGCATTTGGCAAGTCCACGGGTACAGCGGCCAGGGCTACTGCTGTAGTCCCCAGCACGATTGCGAACCACAGTACCATTCCACTAAGTTGGCTACAAACGGTCATCAATACAGAAACTCCTGTTTCCTGCGGTTTAGGTGATTGCAACGGGCTGGTATTACTGCAAACGGGCCAATGCTGGTTGGCTATGGGTATTATTCACCGTGCAGGTGTCCTGGCCCTTCACAGTGTAAGTCACGGGTGCCTGGAACGGCATCTACATACGCGCTGTAACCAAATGTGTGTTTCGTCAGCAAATGTCTGACTGACAATTCTTGACTATCTGAAAATTCCTGCCGCCCTAGCTTAGAGCATCTGGCGCGATTGCTGGGGCAGAAGAGCATAGCCGGGATCCGGACGGCGTCTGTCACTCGCGCTCGTACTTAGGTAGCTTACCGGCAATTACGTGCTTCTGGAAGCGGGGGTAATGAGGGATGCCTACGGGCATCGGCTCACTGCGCCCTACCATCAGGGGCCGACAGTACTCAATGAACTCCTCGGTGATGCCATTGTGTTCCTCGTTAATCCACTCATCAGGCACTACCCTGGTCTTGCCCGCGACACTCATCAGAGACGTGTCCTCGCACTCGAAGACAAACGGCTCACTGCTCTTGCGTTGAATGGTAATCATCACATCTGATTCGCCCTGACAGGCCCGGCGCACCGCATCCCGGCCTACAGCGTAGGCCTCATCCAAGTCAACCTGGGAGGCGGCCAGGCCAAAGGAGCGTTGCAGGTTACCGAGGCGGTCAAAGCGGCTGCGTACCCCCAACTCCTCCTCGATCATATCCGAGAGGGCCTGAGCCACCCCGCCGAGACGGGCGTGACCGAACTCGTCTATTTTCTGTGATGTGGTGGGGATGTCTGACTCGGCGAACGAAAAACCTTCGGAGACAGCAATTACCAGGTACCCCCATTTGTCGAAGTTCTCGTGACAATCAGCCAGGAACTTGTCGGGGTCTACGATAACCTCGGGCAGATATACCAGGTGGGGGCCGTCTCTTTCTTCCTGACGGCCGACCTGAGTGGCCCCGGTAATCCACCCAGCGTTGCGGCCCATAATCTCCATGACCTCGCAGTTGCCAAATGCTTCGGCATCTTTTGATACAAACTGTACGGCTGAAGCCGCCAGGCGCGCCGCGCTGCCAAACCCGGGGCAGTTATCAGTGATGACCAAGTCATTGTCAATGGTCTTAGGGATGCCGACAATGTTCATATCCCAGTCGCTGGACTTGGCCAACTGTGATATCTTGTGGCAGGCGAGCTGCGAATCGTCGCCTCCAATATAGAAGAAATAGCGGATATTATGGGCCTTGAATACTTCCATGCACCGCTGAAGGTCAGCATCGGTGGGCTTTAGGCGACTTGTACCCAGAGCTGCCGAAGGGGTGTAGCGAATTTGCTCAACCAGCTCGTAATCCTCCCGAAACAGATCAATGAACTGTTCGTTCAATATGCCGTCCAGGCCGTGCAAAGCCCCGTAAAAAGTCTCAATTTGGGCGGTATCGCGGGCAGCTTCAATCGCTCCCACCAGACTGGCGTTGATAACTATTGAAGGTCCTCCCGATTGCCCAATCATAGCATTGCCCTGTAGTGACATCCAACTTCATCCTTTCTGTATATGCGAAAATGTGATAATAATGGGTAACAGAATTCTTATACTCATCATATCATATTATGGTACCAACTTCAACTATAGGCGACCATAGCGCTATTAGTTTCAGTAGCGTAGTAAGCCGCCACCCGACTATCTGCCATTTCTACCTATGCCGCGGAACAAATACCCACCGGGCAGAGTCAAACATCCGTTAATCATAAAGCGGAAAGCGAGGCAGTAGCTACAGTGCAACGACTGATGCGGCCAGTGGCGGCGGTGCTGGCCATAGTAGTGTGCTTGAGTGTTATTAGTGCGGCTGCCGCTGACCCACTTCGGGGTCTGCGGCGGGCGTTTAAGAAGTGGCACCTATTCCAGGGGGTGAAGGTATCAGGGCAGAATACTCTCACCCTTCAGCAGCATCTGGTTGACGGCTCTGACTCGGCTTTTACTGGCCAACGCTGGGATACCGACACGCTACAGCGGCGGACCAGTCTGCACCTGGAAGGGCCAATCTTCAAGGAGTTGGGCTTCCAGGCTGACCTGTCGGCTTCCGGCTGGGGTCCCAGCTATTCGCGGTGGGTGATTGGCTATGTCGGTCATGACACGGCCCTGTACTTTGGCGATCTTAATATCAGTCTGCGCGGCAACGAATTCGCCAGCTTCTCCAAGAGCCTTAAAGGCTGGCAACTTGACCATAACCTGCCCGGTAACGGGCTGCTGCGGGCTTTCCAGTCCAAAGAAAAAGGTTTTACCCGCAATCAGACTATGGCGGGCAACAACACTCCTGGCCCCTATTTTCTGACCTATACACCCATAACTGAAGGCAGTGAGCGGGTCAAGGTTGACGAGCAACCCCAGCGCCTGGGTGAGGATTATCGGATTGACTATCAGACCGGGGAACTGTGGTTTGAGCCGGTGGATGGGCCGCCTCAGATCATTCCCAGTACCTCAACTATTTCAGTAAGCTATAGATCGTCGGGCTATATGGCTGGCCAGGGGACATTATCCGGTCTGCGGGCCGAGATGCCGGTGATGGCCGATAAGATGGTAGTGGGCTTGACGGTACTAAAGCAGGACCGGCCCGGGGCGGAAAGTGGTGATACGGCGGGCTACCAGGAAGACTACTATCAAGGCTCCGGCTCCACCGGCCCGTTTGACACTAATTTCCGCCCCATCATTGCTGACGGAGCCCAGGTCACCTACCAGGGCGAGAAGCAGACTATTGACGAAGCCCTAATAGTTTTGGTTGATAATGTTCAGCAACAGGAAGGGGTGGACTATGACGCGTATCGCCAGATTGGGCGGATAATCTTCCGCCGAGCAGTTCCTCCTACCGCGCTGGTCAAGATTCAGTACTACTACGACCTGCGGCAGACCACACCGGCAGCAGATACACAAGTAACTGGCCTGGATATGAGTTGGCGGATATCCCAGGACCTGTCCCTGCGCGCCGATTTCGCTCGCAGCA